>JBKDPX010000038.1:0-5128 GCA_046342165.1 Phycisphaerales bacterium
TGCTGTTGACATCAAACAGTTGGTGCGTTGAGTTTCGCCCGGACACGGATCCCGAGAGCGTCGACCCCCAATCCAGCGTGTAGCTTGCGGCGAAATCAATGCCGCGTTGTGTCAGCCGATCACGAAAGCCGAACCATGATCCCGTGAGTTGATCGCGTTCGAGCAGTTTCTGATGGGTCGAAGCTTCCTCGTGAGAGGGAAGAACCGGTGTTCTTGCATCGCGGCGATGACCTGGCAACACCGGAGGATCCTCGAATGGATCAAGGATCTCAGCGTTTGTGAAAGCTTCCTGCGCAACAGCCGTTGATGCGACGCAGGAGATCATCGCGGCATAGACGCGTATGGACGGACACATGCGATTGCGCGGACGAGACATCGAGTACACCTCTTGCAGTTGTTAGTTGTTGCAACAGGTATCGGCTTCGTTCAGCGATGACTTCGGTGTTGTGCGATGAAATGATGATCAAACTCGTACAAGCGAGATCGCGTCGTTCAATCTTCCATGTCTGTAACGAAAAACACAGCCGCTTCGGGGGAAGCGGCTGCGATCTGTACCCATGTCAGGTGGTGAATTCGAAACCGTCAGTCGTTCGAGGGATCAGCCGCGGTTCCACATGGTACCGCCGTACACCGCGCTGGAGCCGAGTTCTTCGGCGATACGCAGAAGTTGGTTGTACTTCGCGTTTCGATCGCTTCTGCATGGTGCGCCGGTCTTGATCTGTCCGCAGTTCGTCGCGACGGCGAGATCCGCGATGGTGGAGTCCTCGGTTTCACCGCTGCGATGGCTCAGGATCGCGCCGTATCGGTTGCGCGTCGCGAGGTTCACCGCTTCGAAGGTCTCGCTCAGCGAGCCGATCTGATTCACCTTGACAAGAATCGCGTTGGCGCACTTTTGATCAAGCCCGCGCTGCAGGAACTTCTTGTTGGTCACGAACAGATCGTCGCCGACCAGCTGAACTTTCGAACCGAGTCGCTCCGTGAGTTTGCGCCAGCCGTCCCAGTCATTCTCGGCAAGCCCGTCTTCGATGGAACGAATCGGGTACTTCGCGCACCACGACGCCCACATATCGATCATCTGATCGGAGGAGACGATCTCCTTGGTCGACTTGAACATCTTGTAGCCGACTTTGCCTTCGGCCGCGGCTTCGTTCCAACATTCGCTGGTCGCCGGATCAAGCGCGACGAAAATTTGTTCGCCCCATTTGTAGCCGGACTTCGCAACGGCCTTCTCGATGATCTGAAGGGCCTCCTCGTTGTTCTTGAGGTTCGGTGCGAATCCGCCTTCATCGCCGACGGAGGTCGAGAGGTGCGAATCGTGGAGCACCTTCTTGAGTGCGTGATAGATCTCAACTCCGGCGCGAAGCGCTTCCTCGAAAGTCGCGAAGCCCCACGGTTGAATCATGAACTCCTGAAAGTCAACGGTGTTGTCGGCGTGCTTGCCGCCGTTGAGGATGTTCATCATCGGACAAGGCAGCGTCTTTGCCGCCGCGCCGCCGAGGTAGCGATACAGGGGAAGCCCGCTCGCATCCGCCGCGGCGCGGGCAACGGCCATGCTGACACCCAGAATGGCGTTCGCGCCAAGAGAAGACTTATTCGCCGTGCCGTCGATTTTGAGCATCAGCGCGTCGATCGCCTCCTGTTCGCGCGCATCAAGACCGAGCAACTCGGGTGCGATGCGGCGATTCACGTTGTCAACCGCCTTCATGACCGATTTGCCGAGGTAGATGCCCTTGTCGCCGTCTCGCAGTTCGCAGGCTTCATGCTCGCCGGTGGAGGCGCCTGAAGGAACCGCCGCGCGAGCGATCACGCCACTGTCGAGATGCACCTCCGCCTCAAGTGTGGGATTGCCGCGGGAATCGAGGATCTGACGGGCCTTGACGCTGTGGATTTCGAATGACATGGTGGTCCTTGGATAGAGATGAGTCCAAGGGTAGAAGCCTCGCTCAGTGTGTGGCAAGTGTCGGCGGGTTCCTCGGTCGTGTTTCATGGCTACTGTTTCATGAAACATACGGGGAACCGATGGTCACGAACTCCGACGACTTCATGCAACGCGTTTCAACCCTCCGCACGGAACTTGTCGGCCAGTGTCGACGGGTGCAGACGATGCTTGAGGGGGCGTTCGAGGCGCTCTTCGCCCGTGATGCGGAACTTGCAAAGACGGTGATGAAGCAGGATGACGCGATCGACGCGACGGACGTCGAACTCGAACGCGCCAGCGTGCAGTTGCTCAGCGATGCCGCGAGCGCAGGTCGGGAACTCGCGCCGGCGCACGTTCGAATGGTTCTTACGATCGTCAAAGTGAACAACGAAATGGAGCGCATCGCCGACGGTGCGGTGAGCGTCGCTGAGATGGTGGGGCATCTCAAGGGTGTTGAGGGCGATTTCCCCGACACGTTCCGCGTCATGGCCAACAGCGTCGTCGGCATCTTGCGCGATGCGGGAATGTCGATCGAGCGCAACGATCCGCGTCTTGCCAAAGTCGTACTTCAAAGCCAGCATGCGGTCGCGGCGTTCAAGGCGGCGATTCTTCGCGACGCCGAAGAGAAAATCGCTTCCGGAAAGACCACTGTGGAGTTCGCCTTCCGCTTGCACGAACTTGCGAACCTGTGCGAGGTCATGGCGGACCACTGCACGAACATCGCCGAGCAGGTGATCTATCAGACCACGGGTGCGATCGTCCGCCACATGGAATCAAGCTGGGTGGAAGTCACGCCGAAGCAGTGATCGCTTCACGCATTCGCGAATGCGGCGCAAATCTCTCGGAGCGAGCGTGCGGCGAATGCGACATCATCTTTCGTAACAAATGGTCCGAATGACATTCTGGCCGCGCCGCCGCCGGTTTCGCCCTTGAGTGATCCGAGCGTGCGATGCGCATGCGGAGCGCAGTGAATTCCGGCTCGCGCGAGAATGCCGAAACCTTCCTCAAGCGCGCTCACCAGTTCGGCAGGTGAAAGCTGCTCGTGCACGAACGAGAATGTGCCGCATCGCATCCCGCGATCGACGGGCCCGAGCAGTCGAAGCGAGGATGCCGGACCGTTCGATTCGGGAGTTGCGATGGTCTTCACCCCCGCGCGGTCCAACTCATCGAGCATCACGTCGATCAGTTCCAATTCATGCTCGCGGCAGGCAACTTGCCCGCGCTCTTGAAGCCAACGCACGCCCTCGCTCAATCCCACGATTCCGATCGTGTTGTGTGAGCCGGCCTCGTATTTTTGTGGCATCTCATCCGGTTGGACATCAAGTTCGGAGAGATGGCCCGTTCCACCTTCGCGGGTCGTCGCCACGCGGGGTACGGCGTGAGGTGCGATGTACAAGCCGCCGGTTCCCTGCGGGCCCATCAGACCCTTGTGTCCGGGGAACGCCACGAGATCCGCACGGCTATTCACAATCGAAAATGGCACATGCCCGAGAGACTGTGCAACGTCGACGAGGTACAGCACGCCTCGTTCGCGACAAATCGTGCCGATTTCATCGATGGGCTGAATCACGCCCGAGACATTGCTCACGTGCACCACGCTGACGAGCAGGGTGTTTGGTCGAAGCGCCGCGGCGATGTCCTTGGATGCGATCACTCCCGTTTCGGGATCGGCGGCGACTCTCGTGATTTCCACCCCGGGCTCCGAGCTCAGCGCCGCGTAGGGACGCAGCACGGAGTTGTGGTCCATGTCCGATGTGATCAGATGGACGGTTCGGTCCGGGTGTTCAAGGCGGGCTTGGCGCACGACGCCCTTGATGGCAAGGTTCAGCGCATCGCTGGTGTTGAGGGTGAAGATGATGTTGTTGGGATTTTGACCGCCCAGAAACTCGTTGAGGCGGGAGCGACATTGCGCGATCAGGCGGGCGCCTTCACGGCTTTCCGCATAGTGCCCGCGGCCCGGAGAGGCTCCCAGACGGGTCGCATAGTCCATCATGGCGCTATAGACCCCCGGAGGCTTCGGGAAGCTTGTCGCGGCATTATCGAGGTAAATCCTGCGCGTCACATCGTGAGGGTATCAGCCATGCCGCTCCCTGGGCTTGCCGTTCGTGCTAATCTGTAGGGGTATGCGAAGAATTCACTCCAAGGCAGCGATCCTGTCCGTGGGCGACGAGCTCACGCTCGGGCAGACCTTGGATACCAACTCCCAGTGGATTTCCCGACAACTGCTCGACCTTGGGATCCTTCCCTGCGAGCATGTCACCGTTCCTGATGTGCTTGAGTCGCAGGTGTCGGCTTTCAAGCGACTGGCGCAGACGTACGACCTTGTGATCTGTTCCGGCGGCTTGGGACCTACGGCGGATGATCTCACCCGCGCGGCTCTTGCTCAAGCGTTGAGCGTCGGGTTGGAAGAGGATCCGATCGCCTTGGCGCAGATCGAAGCGTTTTACGTGGCGCGCGGGCGTGAAATGCCGGCGATTAATCGAGTGCAGGCGCTTCGTCCTTCCAGCGCGGTCACCATGTCGAACTTGAACGGAACCGCGCCGGGGATCGCCGCGACATTCGCGAACGGTTGCGATGTGTTCTGCGTGCCCGGGCCGCCGGTGGAACTGCATTCGATGTTTCAACACCAGGTGTTGCCTCGATTGCGACCGCCCGCAGGGCACACCGTTGTCACTCGTTGCGTGAACTGCATCGGCATCGGCGAATCGAATCTCGCGACGATGCTTGGCGAAATGATGTCTCGTGATCGCAATCCGCTTGTCGGAACGACGGCCTCCGGCGGCGTGGTGTCGTGCCGAATCAGATACGAGGGCGCGCAGTCGCAGGATGTTGCGGAACGACTCGTCGCCGACGCGGAAGCTGAGGTGCGTTTGCGCGCGGGCGTGCACGCGTTCAGCGCCGGAACCGAGTCGCTTGAATCCGCCGTCTTGCAGAAACTCGGCAAACTCCGCGCCAAGTGCGCGACAGTCGAGAGTTGCACGGGCGGACTTGTCTCCAAGCTTTTGCCGGATGTCCCGGGCTCGAGCTCCACATTCATCGGCGGATTGATCACCTATTCCAATGACCTGAAAACGACATTCGCCGATGTTGATTCGGCGTTGTTCGCGAAGGAAGCACCTGGAGCGGCGAGTCACGCCGGCGCTGAGGCGATGGCGGCGGGTGGATTGAAGAAACTCGCGGCGGAGTTCTGTGTGACGGTCACCGTGAGCG
>JBKDPX010000039.1:0-1700 GCA_046342165.1 Phycisphaerales bacterium
GGCTGACACCGTCCTCGTCGAATACAAGTCCGGGGAGATCCGGCGCCTTGATCGCGAGTGACCTTTCGGTTTCGGTTGCGCGTCAGGGCTTCTTGAAACTGCCAAGATCGATAATGACGCCGTCCGGTTGATACAGATCCGCGTTCATCTCGTTCTCGTTCACGCTCGTGAACACGATACAGGTGCGACCGAATCTGGCTGCGTAAGTCAGATCGCCATCACTCGGTCCTGCGTAAGCCGCGTTTCGCACCTTTTGTACGTGCATGTGATAATGCGCCATCGCGCAGTCGCTCGCCGCGAGCATGCTGTCTGACGCCACGAACTTTTCATCGCCATCGCGTTGTCCGGGTCGTGGCGGATACAGCGTGATGCGAGCCCGCCCTTTGTCGATGGTCGGGTACGCCGTGATGATGCCTCCATACTCGGTTGTGGTGTCAAGACGATCAAGCTTCGCGTGTTCGAATATCGATGCGCGAATATCGGGTTGCTGCAGCATGTCATCCGCAACCAGGATCGTGAGCACATCCGGCCATTTCAGTTCGTCCGCCCAATCCTCGAGATTTTCATTGGTTCGATTCGTGAAGCCGGCGGATCTGACATGCATGTCGCGCGCGTCGAGCCGCACTCGTAACTCGGCCAACAGTTGTTCACGATTCAGGGTCAGCCAGGATGCGCGATTTTGCGCTGACCAGCGGATCGCTTCCAAATGCCGCATTCGAAACGGCGCATGGGACTCGACCGCCTTCACCGCGCTCGATGTCTCCCGCCACCACGCGGCGTTCTGCTTCGAGGATTCGTCCACGAGCGACGCGAGCCAGTTGATTTCCTCCCCCGTCACCGGAAGAGTGCGGAGTTCCTTGATGGCGCGGCGCATATCGGCGATCACCGCGTCGCCTGCCGGAATCATGTTCGATTCCCCGCTCAACAATTGCATGCGACGCGTGCCGTCCTTATCCAGTCGGCCGAGGAGATCCCACGCGTCGGCTCGAAACCTCTTTGACCAGTCCATTCCGTAGCTCTCAGGCATGGTCGGAGGATTCATGAACACGGAAAAGATCTCATCCTCCAACGAACGACCGCCCGCCAATGACTTGATCGCGACGGCCTCCGCTCGATCCGCGTCCTCCACATTTTTCATCGGACGTGAATAACTGCGAATCAGAGATGGAATGAAATCCGTCCAGCCTCGATCGCCGGCGGTCTTTGAAATGTACACCACCATCGCGCGCTCTCGCTCTCGCGGCAGCATCAACTTCGCCATCGCACGCGCGTCTTCGACCACCTTCGGATCCGGATCGTTGAACATGGCGGTCACCACGGCCAAACGCAATTCCGGGTTTTCGCGAGGTGACCAAGCTATGTCTTTGTACGTTTGAATCGTCGCTGCAAGCAGTTGGGGATCTCCCTGCGCCTTGGCACGGGCCGCATCCACCATCGCGACCCGATGTCGCGGCGCACGATTTTCGTTTCGCAAGTCGGTAAGGGGATCAGAACCGGCGTTCGTTGTCTTCGATGTGCCGCAAGAGGAAAATGACAACGACAGCGCCAAGCAGGCGGGAATGAAAGCGAATCGAGCGAATGATCTCATGTCGAGAGTCTAACCGACTTGAGGTCGGATTTCACGCCTCTGAGAAGTCGTAGCCGGCCATGTATCGGCCGCCTTTCAGTTTCACGATTTGGCGAAGGATGTCGTTGCAAAG
>JBKDPX010000040.1:0-1633 GCA_046342165.1 Phycisphaerales bacterium
TCTTCGGGAGGCTCGACGAAATGACGGCAAGGGCGTACTCGGTGACATTGCTGATGACGATCCTGAACATGATCGCAGGTTGTTCTTCAGACCCCCGTTCCGGGTACTCATTCGGAGGCGTGTATTCCGCGAAAATCAAAACCGTCGCGATACCGGTCTTCGCGAATACCACGATGCAAAGCGGACTGGAATCCGATGTCACGGAAGCGTTGATCAAGGAGTTGCAAAGCTCATCCTCTCTGCGCGTGACATCGGCAGAACGCGCGGACAGCGTGCTGACGGGCGTGATACGCGATGTGAGCATGCGTCGCGTCTCGATCAACAAGGTGACCGGACTGGTTCAGGAAGTCGCCGTCTCGATCACCGTTGACTTTGAATGGACCGATCGCCGCACCGGAAAGGTGTTGGCGAAGCGCCAAGGCCTCACCGGCGCGGATACATTCGTGCCGGCGCAAGGCGCTAGGGAATCTCTGGAGTCCGGAGAATTCGCCGCGGCACAACGCATCGCTCGCAATGTGGCCGCCGAAATGCGCTCCAATTGGTGAAATCCCTTTCCGGTTCGGTTTTCGGAAGGTTTCAGCAAACAGAACCGCGACTCCGGGCGTATAACTGACCGATACTCAAGGAAGGAAAGCCCATCCGCGGGTTTCCCGATGCATCCGCTTCGCCAAAGGGCCGAAGTAAGGCTCTGAGGAATTGATGTGAAACTCATGCAACACCAAAGCAATCAATTTGATTCAGACGGTGCTTCGAACACGGACCGCGTCCAAAACAACGGCGGCGGCGACGAGAATCGGCAAGGCGACAAGCGTCCCGGTCCTCCGAACCAAGGCGGCAATCAGAATCTTCCCGCGCCCGGACGCGGGTTCATCGGCATCATCGGAATCGCCGCGCTCTGTGCGTTGCTGTTCATGATGTTCAGCTCGTCGATTCCCGGTGACACCATCACCTTGCGCGAATTCGAAACACTGTACAACACGAAACAAGTGGACCCCGCCTCCATCGAAGTCCGCGATGATCGCATCGCCGCAGAACGCGTCGCGGATCCCGGCAGTCGCACGCGTCGATATGTCACTGTTCCATTCAACGCTGCATCGCGTGACATCGTCGTGAAATCCGTGCACGAACTGACGGGTGGCAAGTACACCTCAAAGGTCACTCCCGCATGGATGCCGCTGCTGATGTGGTGGGTTCCGCTGATCCTGATCTTCGCGCTGATTTGGATGATGATCAGCCGCGGCTTGCGCAACGCGGGCGGCGGCGGCGGAATGCTCGGCAACTTCGGCAAGAGCCGTCACCGCACGCTGACCAAGGAGATGACCAATGTCACGTTCTCCGACGTCGCCGGCATCGATGAAGCCAAAGAGGAAGTCACCGAAATCGTCGAGTTCCTCAAGAACCCCAAGAAGTTCACCAAACTCGGCGGACGCATTCCGCGCGGCGTGTTGCTCGTCGGAGAACCCGGTTGCGGTAAGACACTGCTCGCCAAGGCGATCGCCGGCGAAGCCGATGTTCCGTTCTTCTCGATCTCGGGATCCGACTTCGTGGAAATGTTCGTCGGTGTCGGCGCCAGCCGCGTGCGCGACCTGTTCAAACAGGCCAAAGACAGCTCACCGTGCATCATCTTCCTCGA
>JBKDPX010000041.1:0-1919 GCA_046342165.1 Phycisphaerales bacterium
CGCACTCGCCGACAACAACGCCATCATGCAGATTCCGGTGTTGCCGACGCGATAACCGATCGGAATCTGACCGTTGACGCGATACACGCCTTCATAAGGCCACTCGGCGTTCTTGTCGCCTTCTTGTTTGGAAACGAGAAAAGTGGCGCCGGCTGCGATTGCCTGATCGATCGTTTCCTTCGAGATCGAATTCGGTTTCTCTTCGTTTGGAGCACGCTGCGCGAACGCGCCCTGCGCAAGAACACCAACGACCGAACACACACAGATCATCGTTCTCATGAGCACCGACTCCCGCAAGGCCCCTCGACGCGCCTAGCCTACCACAACACAATCGTGCGTCGATGGGATTATTCATGGAACCGGCGATTCCACAACCCAAGAACTTTCGATCCATGGACGCAGTGCGCGCCGTCGCGACGTGCTGCATCGTCGCGCTTCATGCCGCAACTCCGTATGTTTCGATCGACCTTCCGCACTTGCTGTGGCCGGTCAAGGAACAACTTGATTCCTTCGCGTGGCCGGACTGTCTTTTCTGGATCATCAGATGCTTCGCGCGGGGGACGTTGTTTCTGATCGCGGGTTACGCCTCCTGCGCCGTGATGGTGCGATATGGCGCCGCGGAGTTCATCAAGCGGCGCTGTGTCAGGCTCGCGATTCCGCTCGTCACCGGCACGTTCACGATTCTGTTTGTGATGTACGTGATCTGGAGTCTCGGGTGGGTTCGCTCGGGTCTTGCGGAATTCCGCAACATCGTGCACTTCAGATTTCACAAAAACGGAATCCAAGCGGAGTTGTACGGCTTCGCACACCTGTGGTTCCTGTGGTATCTGTTGCTCGTATCCGTGGTGTTCGGTTCGCTTCGATTGCTTGTCCCCCGCTTTTCGCTTCCGCAACCGATCGTCAACGCGCTCGGCGCAACCCCGCTTCGTTGGTTGCTTATCGCGATCCCGGTTGCGGCGGTGGTCCATCTGAAACCGGAAGCGATATTCGATTTCCGCAACGGATTCATCCCGCGTCTTGATTTTCTCGCGTATCACGTGCCGTTCTTCATCGCGGGCTGTTTCTTCTTCGGCGCTCGTGAATCGCTGGCGAAAAATCCCCGCTGGTGGTTGATCGAACCGGTGGCGGCGATCGTGAGCGCGTTTGTCCTGTGCCGCATTCTGCTCGGCGGGCCGCCATCCGGTCCGCGCGCCGAACTTGAACTTGCCGGCGCCATCGGAGCGCTTGGCGCCTTCGCGTCATGTGCGCTTGTATCCTGGAGTTTCTCAAGCAAGGCGCCCAGTGGGCCGCGATGGGAGTTTCTCGCGCACAATTCTTTCTTTATCTATTTATGGCATCTTCCGTTCGTCGGAGCCGTTCACATTCTGCTGTATGAAACGGCCGTTCCGATCGCGATCAAAACAATCCTCGCGTTCGTCGCGGGAATCGCGGGAGCGGTGTGGGTCCGCCGATTGATATCGAAGACGAGGTTCATTCGCCTCTTCGGCGAGTGATCACGGGTATCCGCGAAGCGGCGCATGATCCCGACCGCTCAGCGCGCGCAATCGCATGGCGACACCTCGTATCAGATCGCGCTGTGCCGCACCATCCCCGAACCGACCGACGGTCGCCGCGAGTTGAATGCTTGAATTCATGCGGGTCGCGATGAGTTTCGCAGGTTCATCGTTGCGGCAGCGCAACACAAAAACACTCTCTTGGTCGCCGATGATGTCTTCGACGACCACCATGTCGATGTCACGAACGGTCGCGAGCACCGCGGCGCGAACGTCGTCGTAATCCGCTTGCACCTGTTCGACCGTCGACGCGACGCCATACACCGGCTCCGGCCGCTGATAACTCGAACAACCGACTCCCGATACGCAAATCATCGCCATGATGAGGTGCTTCATTCGTGCAGTGTAGCGTCGAACAGACACTCC
>JBKDPX010000042.1:0-549 GCA_046342165.1 Phycisphaerales bacterium
ACCGCACCGATGGGTGGAATCACGGCGCATGCGCAGGTTCCCGGAGCAAATGTCGCGGCAACGAGCACGAAGAGCGATGTGGTGAGTTCGATCACGAGCATGAGTTCGTTCCGCGAGGCGATGTCTCGCGTCGGAGCGAAAACGGGAAGTCCGCAGATTCTGCGCGCGGAGACACAAGTCGCCGCGCAAGCTTCGCGCATCATGGTGCAAGGACTGCGCGAAGGAAAGACGGAAGTCGTGATGAGACTCAAGCCTGAAGCGCTGGGTCCAGTAAAGATCGAATTGTCCGTTGATGAAGGACGCGTGAGTGCCAAGATGCACGCGGAGCACGATGCGGCACGCGAGTTGCTGAAGGCGGGATTGGACCACCTTCGCTGCACGCTTGAAGCGCGCGGATTGAATGTGGATCGACTTGAGGTCGTGACGCCGGCGGAGCCGGGCGGTCTCGGACTCACGAGCGGGGGATTCGATGGCGCCGACCGTCACGGCGCTTCGAACGGACAGGAAGCGGCGGATGGAAACGCCGGCACCGGTTCAGGGATGGACGAC
>JBKDPX010000043.1:0-2952 GCA_046342165.1 Phycisphaerales bacterium
GATGAGTACTTCGCGTTGTTCACGCCGGGGGTCGTGCGGAATGTCATCGCCGAGAAGTCGCTCATGCCGCTCTGCAGAGAAACGCCGGAGATCAGGTTGAACGTGGTGTTCGTGGTGAACTGGTAGTAGCTCGCCGACACCGTGTTGTTCGCCAGATCCAGCGTGATGTTCCACTGGTCGTAGTAGCCGCTGTTGCCGCTGATCGTGGATGTGAACAGGCTTGAGCCGTTCCAGTAGGTGACCTTATCGCCGGTGGAGGTTCGGGTGAGACCCAAGCGGAAGCCGACGTTGCCGAGCGAGTCCTCGAAGGTGATTTCGTTGCCGAAGTATCCGACGGGCACCAAACCGCTGTCGAGGTAGCCGCGAGTCCAGAAGCTGGTGTTGATCACCGTGCCGCCCGTGGCGCTCGGTGCGACACCGAGGTCGGAGGAATCCAGGTTGTACTTGTACTTCAGGGCCGGGCCATTCACGCCCTCATGGTTGGTGGTGAGCACAAGCGCCTGATGGTCGGCCTGGCCCAAGCTGCCGTTGCTGTTGACGTAGGTGCGATCGAAGTTCTGATGGCCTGTGGCGTATGACACGCCGCCCGGGCCGAAGAATCCACCGTTGATCGCCTGCCACAGACCGGAGTTCGGGGCGATCGTCACGGGGGCCATCGCCAAGTATCCGCTGTTCGCTCCGTACTGGCCGGCGTTGTAGTGCTGAACCATGTTGAGGAACGGCTGATAGCCGTCGTTCTTCTCGAAGCCACCGAGATAGGCATGGGCCGTGCCCGCGCTCAAGGCGACGGAAGCGGCGGTGGCGAGGAGGGCGACTGAACGGTTGTTGATGAGGCTCTTCATGTTGCACGGACCTTTCTTTGTCTTCCGCATGGGCCGTGCGACGTCCGCGCCGGATCACTCGTCCGGTCTTCGTGTGCGTGGCTTGCTGCGGTTTTGGATTTCTCGATCACCCGTCCGTTTCGTGTTTCGGATCAGGCGATAAGAACTCAACGAAGACCGGGACTGCGACTCACGCCGATCGTTTGATTTTTTTCAACGAGACCATGTTCATTGGAAAACCCTCGTTGAAGCTCTGCAAACCACTCCCCGTCCCATAAAGGCCCAATCTGCCGTGCTTTCTGAAGCGGGCCATATCGCGCACATCGTCGTTGGTGTACATTGACAGTGCATCACGTATCGGGGGGAATGTGGTGGATGAGGCCCTCTTATGAAAACGAAGCTGATTTCTCTTTGCACTGTTCTTGCTTCAGTCGTCAACCCAATTGAGGTGCGAGCTCAATGGTCGAGCGATTCGACGCTCAACACCATCGTTGCTGACGGTATCGGATCGCAAGCCGTCCCGATCATCCGTCCCGCATCAAACGGTGGGGTATGGATTTCATTTTGGGACAGTTCCTCCGGCGGCGGACTTCGACCCGTCATTCAGCGCCTCGATGCGGAGGGCAATCGCGCCTTGCCCGGTAATGGCATCGAACTCTCCGCACGCACCAACACGGCCTCGTACACGACGGATATGAAGAGTGATGCCGCGGGCAATGCCTACGTCGTCTTCGACGACAATGCAGGCGGTATTCAAACGACGCGTGCACACAAGGTACTTCCCGATGGCACGCTTGCTTGGGGATCGCAAGGTGTCGCCATTCCCGGCAGTTCAACTTCGCTCTCATGTCGAATCGCTCCATGCGCCGACGGAACCGTCGTTGTTCTCTATCAACAGAACAGCACCACGCTCGGATTTCAGCGCATCAATGCGGATGGGTCATTGCCGACCGGCGGCGCATGGACCGTCACGGAAGCAAGCCGCGCTCATGTTCCCAGCGATCTGATCGCCGCACCTTCCGGCGGCGACGTCATTGCGTTGTGGGTTCGCGCGGAGGGGACGAATCTCATCACTTCCCGCAAAGGCCTGCGAATCCAGCGATTCAGTTCGTCGAATCAGGCGCTGTGGAACTCGGGCACTTTCGTCGATGTCTATCAATCCGCATCCGTCTCGGGTGTCACCCGTAGTTTGAGCATCGCGTACTACCCGACGATGGTCTCCGACGGCGCGGGAGGCGCGGTCATCTCGTGGTATGACGGAGGTACCGCACGCAACGCATGGCTTCAGCACGTTTCGAGTGATGGCACGCAACGATTCGCGCAGAACGGACTGGCGATGTCCTCCGTCGCAGGAACGTTGGAGTACCGACTTGCCGTCGCTGCCGCTTTCGACACCGCTTCCGGCAGTTACGTTGTTGCCTTTGAGCGAAGCAACACCAACCAAAGTCAGTTTGGATTGAACGTTCAGCGCGTAAGCTCCGAGGGTGTGATCGAATGGGGCGCGAACGGCATCGAGCTCTATCCCGTCGTCGCCGGCTCCAATCACAAAAACTTCATCAACGCATCACCCGCCTCGGGAGACACCACGCTTCTGACGTGGTTTGACTACCAAGGCGCCAGCGCTCCCGTCTGGGTCAAAGCGCGTCGACTGGACTCGGGGGGACAGAACGTCTGGTCGAGTGAGTTGCTCGTGTCCAACACTTCTTCCGCCAAGGGGCGACTGGGAATGTCCGCCACGTCATTCTCAGACATGTTCGTCGTCGCTTTCAGCGACTCGATCAACGGTACCGACGATATCAGAGCGCAGAACATCAACATCGATGGCACGCTCGGTCCCGTCAACCGATGCCGGGCAGACTTCAATGGTGACGGCGGCGTCGATTCTGACGACGTTATCGCGTTCTTCGGTGCGTGGGACTCGGCCGATCCCGCCGCGGATTTCACTCTTGACGGAGGAGTCGATTCCGACGATGTGATCGCGTTCTTCGGAGCATGGGACGCCGGATGCTGATCCCCCCGGCGCGAGGGCTCATATCCTTTCGCCCGTATGTCAGTGATCGAAGTCAGATCTCTCACCCGTCGCTACGGCAATCGCCGCGGCATCGAGGATGTCACACTCTCCGTCGGCGAG
>JBKDPX010000044.1:0-9047 GCA_046342165.1 Phycisphaerales bacterium
CTATCCGGCGATCGTGCTCGCGATGTCGCAGGCGGATGGTGATGCATTGCAGGGACTCAACGGCACTTCGGTCACGCTGACCAACGGAATGGTGGGGCACACTTACGCGTCATATTCCGGAACATCGATGGCGACTCCGCACGTCGCGGGCGTCGCGGGACTTTTGATCGCTTCGCGGCTTCCGGGCCACGTGTCTGCAACGGAGATTCGACAGGCGCTCGAAGCCTCGGCGCAGGATCTCGGCACTCCCGGACGCGACGACACATTCGGACACGGCCTTGCGCGCGCTGATCTCGGCATTGCGTGGTTGAACGCCAACGGAGTGTGTCCCGCGGACATCAACGATGACGGCGGTGTCGACGGCGATGACGTGATCCAGTTCTTCACATCATGGGATGCGGGGAACGCGGACTTCAACCGCGATGGCGGCACGGACGGCGATGATGTCATCGCCTTCTTCGCTCGTTGGGACATGAACTGCTGATTTCACGGATGCATCATCGACTCGGATTCATCCTCGCGTCGGTGATTCTGTGCGCCCCGGAAGCGTCAGGCCAACCCGCGGTCGTCGGCGGGCGCGAACTCGCACCGCTGTGGGACGCGTGTCGAACAAGACGCGTCGACGTGATTTGTATCGGTGATTCGAACCAGTTGCACCGGGGCGCGGGTTGGGACGAAGCGCTCAGCGTGATCTGGGCGGGCGAGTTCGGTTCCTACGCGACCGGCTTACACACGCCGGGCGAGAACGCCGGCAGCGGTGCGGGCGTGGGGGCGGGAAGCGCCACCATCAACACGGGCGGAGCGGGAAACGCCCGATACGCCGATGCGCCGCCGACGGCGCGTGATCGAATGGATTCCGAGACTTCCGGTCTTGCGCCTTCAAACTATCTCTATATTGCATCCGGCGAATCGCTCGGCGTGACGACGCCCGCGGGTCTGTCGCTGAGCGATGAAGTCGCGTTCGGATTCAATCGCGCGATGAGATTTCATCTCACGTACGCGACATTCACCGAACAGGGCGGAGCATTCACGATATCACTGCGCGAAGATGGTGAGTCGATCACCGAGCTACAGCGTTCCTCGCGCGTGTCAACATCGGGCGGCGACGGTGTCGCGCGCATCGCGTTGGACCTACCCGCGCAACCACGGACGAATCCTCTTTCGCTTCGTCTTGCACCGGATGTCGCTTCGCCCGTGAACGGCCCTTTTGTCGGCTACTACATGCGCGCCGAAGCGATCGGTGTCAACAAGGGCGTATCCGTGCACTCGATGTACGCCAAGGGCGGCATGAGTGCGTATGACATGGCGCTCGCGCTGCAATCCGCCTCAAACGCGACACTCGCGCTTTTCATGCAGGAATCCGTGCGATTGCAGAACGGTGCGCCCACAGCGGTCGTTCGTGTGTGCACGGGACTCAACGATCGTGCGGAGTCGTTGAACTCGATCGGTCCCGATCCCCAAACACCCGGCAACTCACCGACGGCATACGCCGACAATCTCACGGCGATCATCGAGCGACTGCAGCAGGCGTGGACCCTCAGCGGATTTGATGTTTCCGACCTGTACTTCATCATCACGCCCAGTCATACGGTGCCGGGAGAGGATGAGCGTCCGCTTCGGCTCTATCGCGCCGCCGCGAAGGATGTCGCGAAGAACAAGGCCCGTGTCGCAGCGGTGGATCTGGGTGCGCTGACGGACGCCGAAGAAATCGAGAAGAAATCATGGTTCGCCAGTCAGGGTGATTACAACCATCTTCGACAAGACGGCATGCGCGCGTTGGCGCGTCGCGAACTTGATGCGCTCTTGGAAGCCGCGAAGCCCTAAGCCTTCGCAAGATTCATCGCGCGTTGGTACACGATCTCGAGTTCATCGACCATTCTTTGTGCGGAGAAGGCGCTGCTGACGAACGCGTAACCGTCGGCCGCGAGTCTCGAGCGTTCGCGGGGCGAGGATGCAAGTTGAACAAGCGCATCCGCCAGTTTTGTCCGATCTCCATGCGGAACAAGAACGCCGGTCTTGCCGTCGATGCAAGCCTCGCGCGTTCCGTCGATGTCGTACGCAACGGGAACCACGCCGCTGAGCAACGCCTGCGGCACGGTGCGTGGCAAACCTTCGCGCGAACTCGGATGCGCGAGCAGATCCATCGCGCGCATCAATCCGGGGACCTCCGACGGCGGAACAAGTCCGGTCAACACGATTACCGCATCATCACCGCGTTCGTTCGCGTTGCGAAAGTGAACACCCGCCTTGCGCGCACGATCGAGCAGTTGTTCTCGCTTGTATCCATCGCCGACCCACAACAGTCGGATACGGGGATTCGCTCGCAGCATTTGAGGCAGACAATCCAAGAGATCATCGTGCCCCTTGTGTTCGGCGAGCCGTGCCACGGTTCCGATCACGATGTCTTCAGGTTGAAATCCCAGTCGAGAGCGAATCGCTTCGCGTGATTGCTCGGATGATGGATGCAGGTATGGATCGAAATCGATTCCCGAACGAACAGTGACGTACTGACTCAACCGACCGATGTTTCGCGCGAGGAATTGTTCAGTCATCGCATCGGCGACGCTGATGATCAGGTGGCATCGCCGCGCGGCGTGGCGTTCGGCGATCGCGTAACACTCGTTGATGAGACGAGTTTTCGCGCTCCTGAGCGGAGAACCTTCGACAGGCATGAACGGCGGTCCGTGAACGGTGTGCACGATCGCCGGCCGATAGGTGTCGGATGTTTCGCGGAAGGCCGCCAATCGGCCGAGAATTCCGGCTTTGCTGCTGTGCGTGTGGACGACATCGGGACAAAGATCGCGAATGAGTCGCCGAAGCTGTGCGAGCGCGCGAGCATCACGGAAGGGACGGATTTCACGAATGAGATCGGGCAGTTCGTGTGTTGTGATCCGACGATCATCCGGAGTTCGAAATCCGGCGACTCGATCAAAGAGTGAACCCTCGGGTCCGTGAATCGGTCCGTATGCGAGGTGGACATCGTGCCCCCGCAGGGCTTGGCCTTCGCATGAGAGAACCGTGTTCTCCTGCGAGCCGCCGAGAATAAGACGAGTGGAGATGTGGAGAATCCGCGCGATGTCTCAGTGTATCCGCGCCGCGAAAAACACATTCGGCGGCGGATGCATCGCGGTTCAGGCGGCGCGATCGGGACCTTTGTCGCCGGAGATGAAATCCTCGACAGAACCCTTGAGCCTGTTGAACTCCCGGGTCACGCGTTCGAGGGCGTCCTCGGCGAATCGGATCGAGTCGCCCTTTTCACAAAAGGGATCGAGGCGTTGGCGTCCGGTTGCGATGGGAATCGGCGCCAACTCATCGACAGGATCGACTTGCGTCAGCTTCAATTTGGGTGCTGGGTCGGACATACCTGCTCCTCGGCGGCCGAAACGAAAGACCGCCGGAAGCAACATCGGAAGGAACATGAACCCGGTTGTGTTGAATCCACTCATCGGATCACTCCGTGAAGCTCGGATCCGTCGCAGGCGTCACAGACGGAAACACCTGAAGCACCATCAAGGGAATCGGTGCATCTGAACGGGGTCAATGAAAATGAACCGGGTCTGCGAAGCCGGATGCGGGCACCCGATAACCACGAAAATCAAGGGTTCGGCGGGGATTGGGTCCTGGCGCCGAACTTAGGTTCCGTTCCCGCTCGGATTCGCGCGATGTTGGCGCGATGTTTAAACGTGACGAGCAGTGCGAGCACGAAAGCAAGAGCGAGGAACGGCCATGTACCGGGTTCTGAGAGTCTCACGCCGCGCGCGAGCATGGTGCACGCGACGGCGACCGGGAGCGCGCAAGCGCCCATGATCGACGCGAGACTCATGTATCCGCCGACCTTCAGCGTGATGATGAACAAGACGAACGCGCCGCCCGCCGCGATCGAAAGCACGGGAAAGACTCCGACGAGCGCGCCGAGGCTGGTCGCCACGCCCTTGCCGCCTTTGAACTTGAGCCAAGGCGAGAAGATGTGACCCACGACCGCGGCGAGTACGGTGGCGAGCCAGATCAGACTGATGCGCGGCTCGACATCCCACTTTCCTAACGCGCCCAGCACGTGACCGGCGGCAAGAACCGGAAGCAGGCCTTTGGCGAAATCGAGCGCGAAACATAGGAAGAAAAACTTGCGACCGAAGATTCGTCCGATGTTGGTTGCACCGATGTTCCCACTGCCGACCGTTCGGACATCAACGCCCTTGGCTTTGCCGATCAGTAATCCGAACGGGATGGAACCGCAGAGGTATGCGATAAGGCAGAGAACATAAGGGTTGTCATTCATAGATAATGGAATATTACTCTTTGTCTTTGGCGGGGCGTTTGGGTTGGGCTTTGCGAGCGGGGGGGCCTCCCGCGCCTGACGCAAAGAGCGCGCGATCCAGGCTGAGATAGCCTGCACCCGAGAACAGCAACGCGAGACATGCACCGATTTGGAGAAGCGCCCACATGCTCGGAGCATGCACGAGTTGTCCCGCGGCGTCGAGATCCCATGTGCCTCCGCCGGGGATGAAGCCGAATCGCGAGGTGCCGGCCTGAATCGAAGGCGCGATCGTGAACAACCACAACGGCACACCGATCAAGAACGCTCCCACAAATCCACATACTCGCACGAACAATCCGGCGATGAACATGGATCCCGCGACCACCGAACCGATGGCAATGGTCCAGGCGATGAACTTCGGCCATTCACCTTCAGCGGCGGCGACGGGCCAGAGCGGACGCGGGCGATCGATCGTCGATTCTGGCGCGGCGACCTTCAACGACTGGAGCGCGATGCGATAGACGCGGGGCATCGGACCGGCCTCGGGAAGTTGCGAAGAGATTTTCATGAGGGCCGGGGATGCATCCCCGGGCTCGGGGCCGGTTGGATCGGGTCTGGAGGTGTCCACCGAAGGTTGCTTGGACGGTGCGGGTGCGATCGGTCCGTCGCTTGCGGGAGACGGTTTGCGGATGGCGCTCATCTCTTCAAGAGCTCGCAGTTCGGTCTCAGTCGGTGAAAATGTCGCTGAAACCAGGCCCATGCCCGTCCACAGCATCGTGAAACCGAGCGTCAGCCTGAGAAACAGCGGTGCGATGAGCGTCGATCGGCCGGGGGAGGACATGGTCGGCTCCGAGAGCGGGGCGCGGGAAGACCGGAATTCGTTCCGTATCCGCCGCCTCCACTGTACGGTACACTCTTGGGTGTGAGTGACGCAAACAGATATTCCGAGACCTACGAGGAAGAGCAGAGAAGGCGATCGCTCTTTCTTCGCGCGATTCGCGTCGTGTTTCTCGTGTTGTTTCTCGCCGTCACTTTTTTGAGCATTTTCGTCGTCACGGAACAGAGCGCCGAGAGCGAGATTCGTCGAGCCATCTCCTGGCAGATGACACTCGGCTCCGCGATGCTCATGGCGCTGATCGTGCTGGCCGTCGACTACTTCACACCGAAGAAGCGCGTGTCGACGCTGTTCTCGGTCTTCGTCGGCCTTCTCGGCGCGTTGCTCGCCACCGTCGCCGTCGGTTTCGTGATCGATGTGATCGTCAAGTCATACGACATCAAGGCCGCCGACACGCTCGTCGCCACCATCAAGGTGTTGCTCGGTATCAGTCTCTCGTATCTCGGTGTCACCACGGTTCTGCAAACACAAGACGACTTCCGACTCGTGATTCCGTATGTGGAGTTCTCGAAGCAGATGCGCGGCGTTCGCCCGCTCGTGTTGGATACTTCCATACTGGTCGACGGCAGAATCGCCGACATCGCGCAAACCAATTTTCTTCTCGCCCCCATCGTCATTCCTCGATTCGTCATCGACGAGTTGCAAACGCTCGCGGACAGCTCCGACGGCGTGAAACGTTCAAAGGGTCGGCGCGGGCTTGATATCGTCACGAGATTGCAACGCGCGCCGCGCTTGGATGTCAGCATCGAGGATTCAAACGTGCCGGGCAAGGCCGTCGATCAGATGTTGGTCGAGTTCGCGAAATCGCATTCGGCGATTCTTGTGACGATCGATCAAGCCCTCGCCAAGGTCGCGAAGATTCACGGAATATCACTGCTGAACATCAATGATCTCGCCAACGCGCTGAAGCCCGCGCTGGTTCCGGGCGAGCGTCTGATGATCAAGCTGATGCGGCAGG
The DNA here is from genome assembly GCA_046342165.1 of Phycisphaerales bacterium. Lineage (GTDB taxonomy): Bacteria > Planctomycetota > Phycisphaerae > Phycisphaerales > UBA1924 > JBEIUO01. The sequence continues at coordinate 6,109 of JBKDPX010000044.1, forward strand.
GCGAACAGAGCGGTCAAGCCGTGGGGTATCTGCCCGACGGCACGATGGTCGTCGCCGAAGAGGGTGCCGCTCGAATCGGAGAAGATGTTGAACTCGTCGTCAGCGGTGCGCTGCAAACTTCAGCGGGACGCATGATCTTCGCTCGCATCAATGACACGCATAATTCCGGCGCGGATGAGAACCCCGAGATGCCGGAAGTTGTGTCTGCCGTGGAACCGCAACCGTCGGCCCCGAACGATTCGCCAACGGAAAAACCCGTCGATCAGGCGCAGACCGATGATCCCGCCGGACTTGGTCCGCATCCGCCGAACGCACCCAAGTCGATCCGTCGAGGCACGCCCCGCAATCCGCGCAGGTGACTCGCGACTACAGTACGGGTGATGCCTTTTTATATCACAACGCCAATTTATTATGTTAACGATCACCCGCACATCGGCCACTGCTACACCACGGTGCTGGCGGATGTGTTGGCGCGCTTTTTCAGGCTCAAGGGCGGCGAAGAGGTCTTTTCGCTGACGGGTACCGACGAGCATGCGGACAAGGTCGTCACCAGCGCCGCGAAAAACGGAGCGACGCCGCAGGAGTGGGCCGACCGCAACGCCGAGGAGTTCAAGAAGGCCTTTGCGTTCTTCAATATCTCCAACGACGATTTCATACGCACGACACAGCCCCGCCACAAAGAGCGCGTGATCCGGTACATCACGAAGCTGATGGAATCCGGTGACATCTACAAGGGTGACTACACGGGTTGGTATGACGAAGGGCAAGAGGAATACCTCACGGAAACAGCGGCGAGAGAGGCTGATTTCAAGAGTCCGATCAATCACCGACCGCTGATCAAGCGCACCGAAGCCTGTTACTTTTTCAGACTCGGAAAGTACCAGCAGAAACTCCTTGATCTGATCGGATCGGATGAATCGTTCATTCGCCCGGATGCGCGACGCCAGGAGGTGCTCGGACGACTTCGTCCGCCGCAGGTGTTGAACGACGTGCCTGTCTCGCGACCGGTGACGGATGATCCGGCGACGCAGTGGGGCATTCGCGTTCCGGGCGATGATGCGCATCGCATTTACGTGTGGATCGACGCGCTCTTCAACTATCTCAGCGTGGTCGACAATGACGCACAGCGCAAGTTCTGGCCGGCCAGCGTGCATCTGATCGGCAAAGACATTCTGTGGTTCCACGCGGTGATCTGGCCTGCGCTTCTCATGGCGCTTGGCGAGCCGTTACCCAAGACGATCTTCGGACACGGTTGGTGGATCTCCGAAGGTCAGAAGATGAGCAAGAGCATGGGCAACTTCATCGATCTCGAGAAGTTGCAGCAATACGCGTCGAAGTATTCGCTCGACGCTCTTCGTTGGTATCTCGCGACCCAAGGCCCGCTCTCCGGCGCCGATTCGGATTTCAGCGAAGCGAAGTTCATCGAGGTCTACAACTCGGAACTCGCCAACAGCTTCGGCAACAGCACCAGTCGCACCGGCAACATGGTCGAGAAGTACTTCGAAGGTGTCCTGCCGATGATCGTCGGAGACGGTCGTTTCAATGTCGGTCCCGGCTCCGATCTCGAACTCGCCGCGGCGGCTCGCGCGAACGCGAAAAATCCGATGGCGCCCGGAACTGAAAACCGCTCGTTTGATTTTCCCGCCAAATGCGCAGAGTGTGTCGCAACCGCGCTGGCAGCGGCGAACAGACAGGAAATCGATGTCGCGCTTCACGCCGGACTCTCATTGGTCCGTGCGGTCGACGAGTTCATCAGTCACACCGCGCCGTTCACGCTCGCCAAGCAGTTCCCTGACGAGCGCGGACGCGAAGCGCTTGCGCGGATCCTCTACGCGTGTGCCGAGAGTCTTCGCATCGCCAGCGTGTTGCTCAGCCCGGCGATGCCGCAGAAGTGCGGTGCGCTGTGGGGTTATTGGAACTGCACGCCGACGCCGGGCGCAAAGCTCGCTGATTTGTGCACGTTCGGCGGTTCGCATGCGTTGAAGCCCGGCTGCAAGATCGCCAAGGGCGAAGTGTTGTTCATGAGAGCCTGAAAAGCGCACGACAAGCGATAAGCGAACGCGGTCAATTCGGTACACTGCACGCATGAACACAGCAGGCCTGCTCTTGGCGTGCGTCGTTGCGGCGCATTCGGATTTTCCAAGCGCTGACATCGTGTGGAACTCACCGTCGGCGGACGCCTCCGGATCCATGCCCATCGGCAACGGACGATTCGGCGCGAACGTGTGGGTCACGCCTGACGGCGCGCTCACGATGTACCTCTCGCATACGGACGCATGGTCCGAGGCGAATCGAATCATCAAACTCGGTTCTCTGACCGTGGCTTTCGATCCTCCGCTCGATGTCAGTCGATTCGAACAGCGGTTGGAGCTTCGCCACGGTCGCATCGCCATCAATGGCGGCGATGTCCGCCTGGTGATCGATTACGACGACGACTCGGATGTCATGAGAATCTCGGGCGATGCGGGCGGAAGAATCGTTTCCGCGCGATATGACTCGTGGCGAAACGAACGGCGTGACCTCGCAACGAATCGCGGGGAACTCGCGAGCAGTTGGACGATGCAAGACGCTCCCGAGGGGATCACGGTTTTCGAGAGCGCGGATCGTTCCGTGGCTGATGATGAAGATGTCATCTGGTTGCATCACAATGAAAGCTCGATCTTCGAAACAACCTTGAAACACCAAGGCATGTGGGAGCATCGAGCGAGTTTTCATGACCCCCTTACCGGTCGTATCTCCGGCGTCCGTCTCTCTTCGAGTCAACTTCACAAAGTTGATGATCGAACATTGCGCAGCCGGTCCGAACTGCGGGAGTTTGATGTGTACATCGGGGCGCGATGCGCACAAGACCAGAATCCCGAGCGTTGGGCGGAGCGGGTGAACGAATTACGCTTCGATCGATCCAACGCCGCGGCGTGGCAATCGTTTGATGACGCGAC
>JBKDPX010000045.1:0-1418 GCA_046342165.1 Phycisphaerales bacterium
CGTTGGATGAACGAAAACGGCATCTGTCCCGCGGATTGGAACGATGATCGTGGCGTCGATTCCGACGATGTGATCGATTTCTTCCGCGATTGGAACGCCGTTGACGCAGACTTCAACCGCGACGGCGAAACCGACACGGACGATGTGGTCCACTTCTTCCAGCGTTGGGACAGCGGCTGCTGAACGCCCGAAAAACGTGACGCTTCTCGGTGTCCGTACGGGTTTTCCCTTGCCCGTTTCGCGGATTCCTTGCCGACTTGGCGCAACCATGTATTCTGGTTGTGCGGAAGGACATGCACCGCTTGCAGAGCGGGTGGTTTGTATTTGAAAAGGGTGTATCCATGAACTCGATCGCTCGGTTTCTGTTGGTTGCCGGTCTCGCTTCGGGCGCTTATGCCGTGAGTGACCCGAAGTCGTTGCCGGACTCATCCACTTCCGTGTTGCTTGATGTCAAGGCGGTCGATGCGCATCACCCTGAACGCGTGCTCGTGCGATTTGTCGCCGATGTCGATGCGCAGACGATTGAGAGAACACTGAGCAAAGTGAATGTCCGCGAAATCGTGTTCGCGTACTCCGCTCTGCCCGGTCTGATGTGCGTTCGAGTCGAGGGAGGCACCGTTGATCAAGCGATCGATGTGCTCAGCCAAGATCGCTCCGTGATGTACGCCGAGCGCGATTACATGCGCTCGGTTCTCGCCCAAGACACACCGTACGGGATTCCGATGGTCGGATCCCCTGCGGTGTGGTCCGGCGGTACACAACACTCCAGAGGTGCGGGCGCGCGGCTTGCGGTGTTGGATACGGGCGTTGATCTGACGCACCCGGATCTTCCAACCGTCGTCGCGGCGGAAACATTTATTTCGGGCGAGGCTGTTGACGACTATCACTCGCACGGCACGCACTGCTCCGGTACGGTGCTCGCGCTCGACAACGACATCGGCGTGGTCGGCGTCGCGCCGCAAGCATCTTTGTTGATCGGCAAAGTCCTTGGAAACGGCGGATCGGGCGCCACCTCGGGCATCATGGCGGGTTGCCAGTGGGCGCTTGACAACAAAGCCGATGTCATCAGCATGTCTCTTGGCGGCGGTTCACCCTCACAGGCGGAACAGGATCTCTATCAGGCGATTCATGATGCAGGAACGCTCATCGTCGCCGCGGCGGGACATTCCAACAGCGATGTCCCCTCATATCCCGGTTCCTATCCCTCGGTGATGTGTGTCGCCGCGGTCGACTCCGCATACGCGAAGGCCAGTTTCTCGAATTTCGGTGCGACTGTCGACATTTCCGGTCCGGGCGTCGGCGTGCTGTCGACGATTCCGCAGATTGACGCGACCGTCACATGGAACGGCACTGCGCGAGACGGCAATCCGTTGACGGGGAGCCAAACCGGAACGATCACCCGGCCTGTGTACTACTGC
>JBKDPX010000046.1:0-5893 GCA_046342165.1 Phycisphaerales bacterium
GCTCATGGTTTGCCTGCGGACCTCGGATCGGGATTTGCCGTCGGCTTTCGCTCCGGAGCGCTCGGCGCAGGCGCTCCTCGTCCCGTGATGATGTCGATGAATCGTTGACGCAACACCGGATCGCTCATGATGCGTTCGCGCGTGTCGGGATTGCGCAGTTGTCCGAAGATCGGATCGACAATGCGAGTCAGCGAGAAACTCGGCGATCCCTCGGCGTTTGAAATGCGGCCTCTGCGCTCGTCGGTCTCCCACACCGTGAATGTCACCGCGCGCATGCGATCAAGACTGAGTGCGCCGCTCGCACGCATCGTGGCTTGGGGCATCGCGCCTGAACTCGGCACGGGTGACACGGTGTTCGACCAGCGGTAGGTTTCGTTGCCGTATTCGATCGGGGCGCTCTGGTTCGGCAGGCTCTCTTCGTCATCCAGGTACATCAGCATCAGTCGGTTGGCGATCTCCGCCGCACCGAGTCGCTTGACGCCTCGAACCTGTCCGTTCATCACCGCGCCGCCCGCGGACATCATCGCCGCCGCCGCGAGCGCGAGCATCGCGACGGCGCAGATCACCTCGACGAAGGTGACGCCTCGTCTGCGGTGTCGATGGATTTGAGATCGCGCGGCGGTCAAAGACGGGATCCTCCCGTACGCCACGAACGCGCAGCCCTCCGGCGCGCGGACGCGAGTTACTTGTTCATGGTCCAGATGTCGAGATCGTCCTCAGTGCCGGGCTGTTTGTCGTTGCCGTACGAGCCGAGGCTGTACGGACGCTCGCCGCGGCCTTGCGGGCTGTAGTAGAAGTCCATGTCCCAGCCGTCCTTGAGCTTCTTGGTGTCGTCGATGAAGGCCGGCTTGACGGTGGAAAGAGTGCTCAGCGTGGGGGGATATGAGCTGTACTCGACGTTGTATCCGTTGAGGGCGGTCTGCAGGGTCTGCAAGCTCGCTTTGGTCGCCTTGATCTTGGCGCGTTCGCTCCAACCGGTGAGGTTGACCGCCGCGACCGCCATCAAGACGCCGATGATCGCGAGCACCAGCAGGAGTTCGATGAGCGAGAAGCCTGAGCGAGTTGCGGCCAAGCGGCCGTACTTCATGTTCTTTCCAACCATGATCCGTTCCTTTCACACAGCCGCCCGCGTCGGGGAGCCCGAAACAGGCAGACTCTGATATCGGACGAATTCGGGCCTGATCGACGGAAATCAGGGCTGTTCTTCTATGGTTCGCCCCCCGTGGGCGACTGTTCGGCGGTTTATCCCCTCCAACCATACCGTTCAGCGTGTTGTACCTCGATCACAACGCCACCACCCCGCCCTCCCCAGCCGTCCGTTCGGCTGTCGAACGGGCATTGACGGAGTGTTGGGCCAACCCGAGCTCGGTGCACCGGGCCGGACAAGCCGCCAAGTATGAGGTGGAGTTGGCTCGAGCGTCGATCGCCGAACTGATCGGGGCCAAGTCGCGGGACATCACATTCACCTCGGGCGGAACCGAGGCGTTGGATCTTGCGATCCGGGGCGTTCTTGCCGCCAACCCCGGCAAGGTGTTGGTTACCACCAAAGTCGAGCACAGCGCGGTGCGCGAACTGGCGGAGGAGCTCGAAAAGTCGACGCCGAATCTCGTGAAATGGTGTCCGATCGATCACAATGGCGTGGTGGATCTCGTTGCGCTGGATGCGATGATCGATTCGAGTATCGGGTTGGTGTGCGTCCAATGGGCCAACAACGAGACCGGCGTGATTCAGCCGGTGGAGCGAATCGCGGAGATCTGCCGCGCCAAAGGCGTGCTGTTCTGCTGTGACGGCACGCAGTGGATCGGCAAGATGCCGTGTTCGGCGCCGCCCGCGGATGTGATGGCGTTTGCGCCTCACAAGTTTCACGGTCCCAAAGGTGTCGGCGTGTTGTTTGCTTCGGGAGGAGTTCGACTTCGTCCGCGCTTGATCGGTTCGCAGGAACTCGGTCGTCGCGCCGGGACGGAGAATGTGCCCGGAATCATGGGTGCGGGTGTCGCGGCGAGAGAGGCACTGGAGTGGCTCGGCGCCGCCGCGGATCGTGATCGATTGCGCGACATGCGCGATGAGTTCGAGCTCGAGGTCCTGCGCTTGATCCCCGAAGCGGTGATTCATGGGAAAAGCGCCGCAAGATTGTGGAACACAACCAACATCGGTGTCCCGAGACTCGAGGCTGAGGCGCTCCTGATCCTGCTGTCGGAGCGAGGCGTGTGCGCGTCGGCCGGCGCGGCGTGTAGTTCGGGATCTCTTGAGCCATCGCCGGTACTGCTTGCCATGGGGATCGATCCCGTGATCGCGCACGGCTCGATTCGATTCAGCATGTCGAGGCATACGACCGCGCGGGAACTCGCTCAGGCGGCGGAGATCTTCGCGGAATGCGTCCGAATCGCACGCCGCTCGATATGACTCCATATCCTTGGCAGATATGAACTTTCCTCAACCAGGCGTCGTGGTCGAACCCCCTCCTGTGCGTGAAGGCATCGGCTTCAAGTCGGTGGTCTCGCTGATTCTCGGGATCATCTCGCTTGTGTGCTGTTGCATTCCGTTCATCGGCGTGATCACGGGTCCGCTCGCGGCGCTCTTCGGTGGCTTGGCACTGCGCAAGAACGAACCTTCGGGTGGCAAAGGGATCGCCATCGGCGGCCTGGTGACGGGACTGCTCGGAACGCTCGCCGGGATCGTGGTGCTGCTCGGCGGACTGGCGATCATCCAACAACTCGGCGTCATCGCGAACAAGCCCGCGCAGGCGATTCTCGCCGCGCAGGACGGTGATGTAAAGCCGATGCAAGATGCAGTGTCGCCAAACGGCGATGCGCTTACCGAAGATGAAGTTCGATCGTTCGCGCAGAGGGTGACGGACAAACTCGGGCGATTCAAGTCGATCGATACGGGATTGGTGTCAATCGGAATGGGCACCGGTCGATTCCAGGAAGTGGATGAGGCGCTTGCGCAGAGGCTCTCTGCGGTCTCTCCGGCGATCGGATTCAGGGCCGAATTCGACAACGGTCGGGCCGTGTTCCTGATTTTGATGCCGGCCGGTTCCGGGGCATCGGGGCAATTGCCCGCGCCTGTCAATATCGGCGTGTTCCAAGAAGGATCGACCGAGATCATGTGGATCCGAGAGCCGTAACGCATTGGCGGGCGGCATCGGGTCGGCTCCTACCATCGACCCCATGTCCGCACACACGATCGATCCATTGGTAATGCTCGCCTCTCGCTTTCGAGAGGGGATTCGCGAAGCCTTCCCTGAAGTCGGCGGCGATGTCGATCCGTTGATCGCCCCCGCCAAGCAAGTCGAGTTCGGCGATTTTCAGTCGAATGTCGCCATGTCCCTGAGCAAGCGTGTGGGCAAGAACCCGCGCGAAGTCGCCAAGGCGATCGTCGCCACGGTAAAGATCGATGACATCGCGGAGAGTCTGACTGAACAGTCGATCGCGGGCCCGGGATTCATCAATATCCGCTTGAAGGGTGAAGCGCTCGCGCGTTCGGTCACCGCGTTGGATACGACGAACCTCGGCGTCGATCCCGTGTCGAATCCTGAGACCATCGTCGTCGATTTGATGGGCGTGAATCTCGCCAAGCAGATGCACGTCGGTCACCTTCGCAGTCCGATCATCGGCGATGCGATCGCGCGCACTTTCGAGCGTCAGGGTCACAAGGTGATCCGTCAGAACCACGTCGGCGACTGGGGCCTGCCCATCGCGATGGTGACGGCGCGACTGATGCGCATGAGCGAAGCCGGCAAGATCGATCTGAATCGCATCACGCTGACGGATCTTGACGCCGCGTACAAAGCGGCGCAAGCCGAGTGTCAGCGCGATATGGCGGGATTGGAAGCCGCGAAGAAGTTCGGACTCGGCCCGAAGGCGTTGGCGGAGCTTGAGGAGCAGGTTGCGGGCGCGACGGAGTCGTTCCTCGCCGCGAGACAGACGCTGATCAAACTGCAGGCGAAGGATCCCGCGACATACGCCGTATGGAAGAAGATCTATGACGTCACGATGAAGGTGTGCGTGGATGTATGTCGCACGCTGCTCGTGAACGTGACTGATGAACACACGGCGGGGGAGAGCAGTTACGCGGATGAGTTGGCGCCGATGATCGAGGATCTTTCGAAGCGCTCGATCGCGGAACTTGATCAAGGCGCGCTGATCATCCGGCTTGATGCGCCGCCGTACGACTTGGGTGATGGACGCAAAGCCGAGTTCGAGGCGATCAAGGAACCGTGTCTGGTTCGCAAGACGGACGGCGGGTTCCTCTATGCGACCACCGACATCTGCGCGGTGCGTCGACGCGTGAACACATTCAAGGCGTCGCGCGCCGTGTATTCGATCGATGCGCGTCAGGCTCTTCACATGAAGCAGGTCTTCGCGTCAAGCCTTCGCGCCGGTTACGCGTTCCATCCCGACACACGCAAGCCCGCGCGACTTGAACACGCGGCGTTCGGAAGCGTGCTGGGCGAAGACGGCAAGCCTTTCAAGACGCGCAGTGGCGAGAACATCGCGCTGGCGGATCTGATCGAAGAGACCTTCAGGCGCGCGACCGAGGCTGTGAAGGCCAAGAGTCCCGATCTTTCCGATGCCGAGGCTCGCAAAGTCGCCGAGGCCGTCGGTATCGCCGCGCTGAAGTACGCCGATCTCTCGAACGATCGCACGCGCGATTACATGTTCAGCTTCGACCGAATGCTCGCGTTCGAGGGCAACACGGGTCCGTATCTGTTGTACGCGATCGCGCGTTGCAACTCCATCGCGCGACGGGCGAAGGATGAAGGCGCGAGCGGCTTCGAGTCCGCGCCGATCGTGATCGGCGAGGCGGCGGAGAAATCGCTCGCACTTGCGCTGTTGCGATATCCCGGCGTGATCGCATCCAGCGCCGAAACCCTCGAGCCGCATCGCGTGTGCCAGTATCTCTACGACCTCGCTGGCGCGTTCAGCGTCTTCTTCGATCGCTGTCCGGTGCTCAAAGCGCCGACGGCGGAGCTCAAGGCGTCGCGCCTGCGGCTGTGCGGATTGGTCGCGCGCGTGCTCGTTGACGGCTTGAAGACGCTGGGTGTGCCGAGCGTCGAGCGTATGTAAGAAATCAAAACAACAAAAAACCCGCACGCGGCTTCGCATGCGGGTTTTTATATATTTACTTCTATTACTTTGAGACCTTCTTGCGCCCGGACTTCATGAAGTGGGGGACGCCGTCACCTTTCTCGAAGAGGTCGGCGAACTTGAAGCCCTTGCGGCCCTTCCATGCGCCGCGGTGGTACGCGTCGCTGGCCAGGATCGGGAAGAGCGCGGAGAGTTCGCCGAAGACCTTCTGCTCGTGGACGACATCGACCTTGCCCCAGCTGCACGCTTCGCGACGCGTGGAGCCGCTGAGCGCGCCGTCGCGGCTGTCGGCGACGGTCATCTGCACGGCGTACTTGTGCATGCCGATGTCGCCGCGGGCCTTGCCGCCCTTGCGCTCGTTGAGCAATTCGGCGGCGACGACGATGTCCTGCGCGAAGTTCTTGGGAACGCCGCCGCCGAGCATCAAGAGGCCGGTGTCCTTGCAGGCGAGCTTGATATCGGTGAGTTCGCGGAAGTCCTTGCCGCTGTCGAACGCGACGAGGCCGCGGCCTTCTTCGATGGCTTCGGTCTGCTGGAGGACGATGCCGAATCCGGCGGAGCAGTCGCTGAACGCCGGCACGAAGATCGGAACGCGCTTGAGATAGCAGGATTTGACGATCGACTCGTTCTTGGCGTGGTGGTTCGCGAGGTAGGCGCCCATGGCCTCGATGAACTCGCGGCTGGAGTACGCGCCGGGCGCGAAGGCGTTGAAGATCTCGTAGGTCGCGTGATCGCACGCGCGGAGATCGTCCTCGTTGATGTAGGTGTCATAGATGCGGTCGATCATCATGTCGCGCAGGGTG
>JBKDPX010000047.1:0-5130 GCA_046342165.1 Phycisphaerales bacterium
TGCTGGCCGTTCGCGAGCGTCGCGAGCGAAGTCGTGACGCAAGTCTGCGAACGCTGCTTCGACTGGCTCGACGCCCAACCGGTCCGCGTGAACACCGAAGACGTCCCGACCCCGTACGCCAAGAACCTCGAATACGCCTACTTGCCCAACAAGGACCGCATCGTGGAAGCGGTGCGAAAGGTGTTGGCGTAAGCGAGAGCGAAAGCGAAAACCGAAAAGTGAAAACCGAAAAGAAGAGGCGGAGGGGGCTGTGGGGAGACTGAAGGAGGAACTTTTGCAACGAGTGGAGAACTTCGCAGATCGCATTCTCCGCGTTGCGGAAGCGCTTGATTCCCGAAAGGTTTCTCGCCGCATACTCGATCAGATTGTCGCCGCAGGAACCTCAGTCGGAGCGAATGTGTTTGAAGCGGATGAGGCAATGAGCAGGCCTGATTTCGTTAAAACGCTTTCGGTCGCGGCCAAAGAACTCGCTGAAACTCGGTTTTGGCTTCGACTTGTCGCTCGAAACGGTTGGCTCGACTCAGAACTGCTTCGCCCGCTGCTCCTCGAAGTCGATGAACTGCGGCGTGTCCTCGGAACGATCATCACAAAGTCCAAACCGACGGGAACCTAGCACCGCCTAATCTTTGCACTCCGGATTTTCGCTTTTCGATTTTCGCCTTTTCGCTTTCAGAGAACTCCAATGCCCATCACCATCACCATGCCCCGTTTGTCCGACACGATGCAGCAAGGCACCATCGTGAAGTGGAACGTCAAGGAAGGCCAGAAGGTCAAGAGCGGCGATGTCATCGCTGATATCGAGACCGACAAGGCCACCATGGAACTCCAGACCTTCGATGAAGGCACGATCGCGAAACTCAATGTCAACCCGGGCCAGACCGTTCCCGTCGGCACGCTGATCGCCGTGCTTGCCGGCGCTGGCGAAGATGTCGCAACCGCAGCCAAGGCAACCGCCGCCCCCGTCGCGACCAAGGCCGCCGCCCCGGCACAGGCCTCGGCATCCGGCGGATCCTCGACAGCGGTCGCCGCGCCCGTTGCAACGTCGCACTCGCACGCGGAACGCGTGTTTGCTTCGCCGCTCGCGAAAAAGATCGCCGCGGAATCCGGCGTTGATCTCAAAAATCTCAGCGGCACGGGCCCCAGCGGTCGCATCGTGCGCGCCGATGTCGAAGCCGCGAGTCGTGGCGGTTCCGTCACGCCCGCGCCGAGCGTCACGCGTACGACCCACGCACCGCTCCCCGCCGCGTCGTCCTCGCTGAAGGGCACGACCGTCGCACTGAGCAACATGCGCCGCGTGATCGCGACGCGATTGGTCGAAAGCAAGCAGACGATCCCCCACTATCAAGTGTCGGTCGATGTGGACATGGATCCTCTCATGAGCCTGCGCACGCAGTTGAACGATCAACTCGCATCCCAGGGTGTCAAGCTCAGCGTGAACGACTTCCTGGTCCGCGCCTGCGCACTCGCGATGCATCAGCACCCGTTCGTCAACAGTCGTTGGATCGATCGCGGCAATGAAGTCGCCATTGAGCAACTCGGCGACGTCAACATCGGCGTCGCGATCGCGCTTCCGGCTGACAAGGGCGGAGGTTTGGTGGTTGCAACGGTTCGCAACGCGGATCAAATCGGACTGCGCCAGATTTCCTCGCAGAGCAAACAACTCAGCGAGAAGGCCCGCACCAAGGGCCTCGCGCCCAATGAAATGAGTGATTCGACATTCACCATCTCGAATCTCGGCATGTTCGGCGTGAGCCACTTCACGGCGATCATCAATCCGCCCAACGCGGCGATTCTCGCGGTGGGCGGTGCGATTCAAAAGCCCGTCGTCAAGAACGGCCAGATCGTCGTCGGGCACGTCATGACCATGACGATGTCGAGCGATCACCGCATCATCGACGGCGCGATGGCCGCCGCGTATCTCGCCACGGTCCGCGAACTGCTTGAGAAGCCCGCGAGCCTTTTGGTGTGAGACCTTTCGCGGCGGTTCTCTTCGATTGCGATGGCACGCTCGTGGACTCCGAGCCGATCTGCAATCGCGTGATCTCCGAGTTGTTGGCTCAAGAAGGCGTGCACATGTCTGCGACGCAGTGCATGCACACATTCATGGGTCACAACATCGCGTATGTGGTGCGCTGGACAAAGGAGCGACACGGACTCGATCTGCCCGCTGATTTCGCGGATCGTGTCCGCCCGCTGGTGCGACACTATTGCTCGCAGTCGCTGAAGGAAACGCCCGGTGCCAAGCGGCTTCTTGAAAGCCTTCAACTTCCGAAGGCCGTCGTTTCGAACAGCACGCCCGAGTATCTGCGATTCGCACTCGGGCTCACGAATCTGCTTGAACATCTTGAACCGCATGTCTTCAGCAGTCATATGGTCGCGAATCCGAAGCCTGCGCCGGACGTCTACCTGCACGCCGCGGCGAGCATGCGATTGGCTCCCGAAGACTGCTTGGTTGTGGAAGATACCGTCTCAGGAGTGACAGCAGCCTCCAAAGCGGGCATGCGTGTCGCGGCGCTTGCCGCGGGCGAACACGCGACGGATGAGTATCGTCTCAAGTTGAGAGAATCGGGGGCTGCGTGGCTGATGCGCAGCATTGAAGAAGTCACAAAGATCGTTGACTAGGCGATCGAAACTACTCGGGTGCAGGAGTTTGTTGGAGTTGCTCGTTGCAATACTCCAAACCTGCCTTGAACTTTCGCAAATCCGGATGATCCGGGGGATACACGCGCTCTCCCATCGCCACGGCCTGCTCGAAGTACTTCACTGCTTCTCCAAGTTCCCCGGACTTCGCTTTCACAGTCCCCAAATTGTTCAGTGCTGTCGCAACCAGTGGATGATCGCCTTCGTGCCGCGCTTTGAAGATTCGTAGCGACTCTGAATAGCAAGACTCCGCTTCGCCGAACCGTTCATCTTCCAACAACACCTTTGCGAGGTTGTTGAGCGTGGATGCGACATCAGGGTGTTCCGGACCGATCAACTCTCGTCGCATCGCGAGCGCGCGGCGATACAGAGTTTCGGCATCCTCCGCATGTCCGAGCGAGTGGCGCGCGGAAGCCAGACTGTGAAGCGCCGACGCGACATCAGGATGCCCCTTGGGATAAAGCCGCTCCGTCATCGCGACGACCTCAACCAAAATCGACTCGGCTTCTTCGAACCTCTTGAGTTGCCGAAGGACGAGCGCAAGGTTGTTCATGGATCTTGCGATGTCCGGATGATCAGCGCCGTGCTTGCTTCGACGGATCGACAGGGCTTCGGTGAGCAGCGGTTCAGCCTCGCTCGCGCGACCGAGTTGACGCCGAACGGAAGCGAGATTATCCAATGCCACCGCGACATTCACCGGCTCCGCACCCTCGAAACTTCTCCACATGGATAAGACGCGCTCAAAGATCCCCTCGGCTTCTGCAAGATCGCCGGAGGCCCTGGTCACGAACGCCAGATTGTTCCAAAGCTTGGCGACTGCGGGGTGTGGATCGGGATACAGCCGCGTCGACATGTCGATCGCTTCGCGATACAACCGCAGAGATTCCGTGACATCTCCCATCGCATGACGCGCCGACGCCACTCCCGCGATCATCTGCATCACTTCGGGATGATCGCCGCGATGAATCGTCCTTGCGGTCGCAAGCGCTTGCGCAAACATCGACTCGGCTTCCTCGGCGCGTCCGTTGCTCTCAAGAATCGTGCCGATCGTGCTCCTCAATCGCAACTCGATCGCCGGTTCATCCCGAAATCTTCCGGTCTCGAGTTCTTCAACCGCGACTTCCATGGCCTCAAGCACCGTCATCGCCTGAGATCCGCCGGTACGTTCGGGATCCGCGGACTGAAGGGTCGAAATGACGAACTCGATGACAGCTTCGGACCGCGCACGCGCCGCGGCCTCCGCCTTCGCATTCGCCTCCGCGCGATCGCTGTTGGCTCTCGCCTCCGCTTCGCTCGCGAGCGCGCGATCGCGTTGTGAAATCGCGACCGCAATTCCGACGGCCAATGCCGTGAATATCGCACCCGCCGCCGCGACTTGTCCTCGATAGCGGCGGATGAACTTTCTTGCTCGATACGCCTTGGACTCCGGCCCGGCCAGAAGCGCTTCGCCTCGCAAGTAGCGGCGGATGTCGTCGGCAAGGATTCCCGGCGTCTGGTAGCGCTCCGCACGCTCCTTTCGCATCGCCTTGAGGGGAATCCACTCCAGTTCACGACGAAGCCTTCTCTCGATGCTCTCCACACTTTCGCAACGCGAGAGTGCGATGAACTTCCTTGTGTCCGACCGGGCCCTGGACAGTTTGGTTGAAGGACGCGGCGGATCCGCTTCACGAATAATCGATTGCATCTCGACGAATCCGCCGGAACGCAATGTCTCCGAATCAAACGGAAGCAAGCCTGAAAGCAGTTCGTACAGCGTGACGCCAAGCGAATAAATGTCAGTGCGGGTGTCCACGTCCACGCCGACGATGCCTGTTTGTTCAGGACTCATGTACTCGGGCGTGCCGACAAACTGACCTTGCTCCGTGAATGTCGCACGCTCGGTCGCATCCGAATTTGTAATCGCTTTTGCGATCCCGAAATCGATCACCTTGGCGACTAACTTTCGCTCAGCCCCGCCTTCTACATGAGATACAAGAATATTACTTGGCTTGATGTCTCGATGGATGATTCCCTTCAGATGCGCATGCTGAACGGCGTCGCAAATGTCCGCAAACAAAGACAGTCGGTCGGCGATCGAGATTTGATTGCGATCGCAAAAGTCAGTGATCGGTTCGCCCTTCACCAACTCCATCACGAAGTACGGACGACCGGATGATGTCACGCCGCCGTCGAGCACTCGCGCGACAGTCGGGTGATCCATCACCGCGAGCGCCTGGCGTTCTCGCTCAAATCGTGCGATCACTGCCTTCGAATCCATGCCGGGCTTGATGATCTTCAGCGCGACGCGCTGCACCATCGGCTCGCGTCGTTCCGCAAGCCACACCACGCCGAATCCGCCTTCTCCGATCAACTCAAGTAGAAAGTAAGGACCGATCTTCTCGCCGTATGCTTCGCCCAAACCGCCCCCGGCTGACGCGCCGATCGTCGGCGGATCAAACGCCCCCACTATCGTGGGTGTTTCTTGCGGGGCATCACTCATCAGCCCATCAT
>JBKDPX010000048.1:0-6382 GCA_046342165.1 Phycisphaerales bacterium
TCGATCCGCGTCGCGGCGTACGAGGCCCTCGCATCGCGCGCGGAAATCGCCATGCAGACCCGAATTCGCGCCAACCAACCTCGGGGCATGGCGATGTCCCCGACAATGCTTGAAGACATCGCACGCTCGCGCTTACCCGCAGGCATGCTTCAGGGAATCGAGCGCGTTCCGATCATCACCGACAGCTTTAAGTTCTTCCTCGATATCGTCCCCGGCGGCGAGCCTTTGATCTACGTCACTCAACAGGGCACCCCGCGAATCGTGCTCTTCGGTGACGATCTCTCCCTCGATCGCCCGGCAAGCCTTTCACTCTGGGGATCTGTGTTCATGATGGAAAATCCGGGGGCGGGTCAGCCATCCCGAATCCGCTATCTGCCCGATCCCGAACGCTCGCCCCTCCGAATCAGCATCAAACCGCAGCTGCCGGAACTCGTCGCGACGCTCGCGGAGAGCGTCTCGCCTGACGAACCCGACGGCGGACTCGACATGACATACGCCGAAGTCGTCGCCACACTCAACGAAGTTTCCCGATCCCGCGCAACCCGTGCCGGCTTCGCGACCGAGACCGACCGACTGAAGGCATCGCTCCTCGCAGCCACCGATACCGACGCCGTTCGCGAACGCCCGGAAACCCCCGCCGAGCGTGATGTCATCGTCTTCCGGCAAACCCAAAACGCGGAACCAGGCGAACCCCGAACCGACAAGCCCGAGTCAAAACCCACGATCGTTCCGATCGTCCCCAAGGACCCGAAGTAACCCATTTCGACCTCTCGGTGATCTGCTCGCTGTATTTGTTGTCGTTTCGGTGTAAACCCGAGACAAACGCGATATATTCGGTACCATGTAGGCGCCGACCACCGAATGTTGTGGGTGGTCGGGGTCGACATCTCATTCGCGGCGGGTGACTGCACACCCGCCCAAGCACGGAAGCTCTTACGCGCGCAACAACTTGCGCGCGACTGACACGGAGGTTGTTCATGCGGCTGGCCAAGCTCACGCTGCAAGGTTTCAAGTCATTCGCCGATCGCACCGAGTTCACCTTCGACCATCCCGTCACGGGTGTCGTCGGCCCGAACGGTTGCGGCAAGAGCAACATCGTTGACGCCATCAAGTGGGTGCTCGGCGAACGCTCAAGCAAGAGCCTGCGCGGCCAAGAGATGATCGACGTCATCTTCGCCGGTTCGGCCGCCCGTAAACCGCTCGGCATGGCCAGCGTCATGCTCACGTTTGAAAACCCCGTGATCGCGTCGGCCACTCCAGTCGCCGCTGCGACCGCGGTCGTCGCTTCCGATGTGCCCGTCGTCGAAGCCGAAGGCGCCGCCGCTCAGGTTGAACAAGCCGTCATCGAGGAAGGTGCTGAAGCCGCCGCGCTGATTCAACGTCATCCGGGCGCCGCGCGTCGTCGCGGATTGCCCGTCGACAGCGACATCGTGGAAGTCGAGCGTCGTCTGTATCGTGACGGCACCAGTAAATATCTGATCAACGGCAAGAACGCGCGTCTGCGCGACATTCGCGAACTCTTCCTCGACACGGGCATCGGCGCGGACGCTTACTCGATCATCGAGCAAGGCAAGGTTGATGCGATGTTACTTGCGAGCCCGCAGGAACGCCGCACGATCTTCGAGGAAGCCGCCGGCATCGCGAAATACAAGCAGCGCCGGATCGAGGCGCAACGCAAGCTCGATCGCGCCGAGACAAATCTCAAGAGCGCGCGCGAACAGTTGGAGAACACCGAGCGTCGACTTCGCATCGTGCGAGGACAGGCCGCCAAAGCTCGCAAGTTCAAGGAACTCGACGAGAACCTCCGCGCCTGGCGCATCAGCCTCGCGTTCGAGCAATACGACGAACTGCGTCAGCGCCTTGAAGGATTGACGAGCAGACAAGCCGCGCTTCACGACGATCGTGAAGCCGCGAACGCCGAACTGATCGAAGCGGAAGGTTCGAAACAGGAAGCCGAACTCGCCCGACAGGAAGCGTCGTCCCAATACGGGACGTGCGAACAAGAGCGCCTGAGCGCGATGCACGCACAGCAACAAGCCTCCCAGCGCAAGGGAATGCTCGAACGCGCCGTCGAAGATGCGCGTCGTCAGAACGAGATCGAACGCAAGCGCATGGGCGAGCTCACGCACCGCGCGAGCGACACCGAAACCGCCATCATCGATCAGCGCGAGAACATCGCCGCGATCGCGGAGCAACTGGCCGAGGCCGAGCGCCGCCTCGCGGCCGCCGGCGCCGCTCGCGCCGCGGTGTTGGAAGATCTCAATGAGCGTCGTCAGGTCGTCGCGCAAAAGCAGGCCGCTGCGAGTCGTATCGACCGCGAGCGGATTCAGTTGACGGCCTCAATTCACGCGGACGCCAAGCGCGCCGAGAGCGTGCGCGAGCAACTTGAACGAATCACGCAGAAAGCCGGCAGACTCGGCGAGGATGAAGCGCAGATCCGCGGCGGCATTCAATCCGCCAAGTCCGCGATCGAAACCGTGACCGAGCAGGTGCGCATCAGTGAAATCAATCTGCGGGAAACGGAAGAGCAGATCGGCAAACTCAGCGCCGATCGCCGCGAACGCGCTGAACGCGCCAACGCCTTGGAGCAGGATCTCGTCCGTCTCGACAGCCGTCGCGCGACACTGCAGGAAATGGTGTCGACACGCGCGGGCTTCGCCGAATCGGTGCGGGGCGTGCTTTCGCTTCGCGACGAAGGAAAGGGATTCAGCGGAGTCGTCGCGCCGCTTGCGGACCTGATTCAGGCCTCGTCAGATGCGGACGCGGAAGTGGCTGTCGCGATCGAAGCCGCGCTCGGCGCGGATTTGCAGGGATTGGTGGTCGAATCCGTCGCTTCGCTTCCTTCGTTGGAAGAGCGCGCGATGTTGCGCGGCCGCGTGACGTTCCTGCCCAAGTCCCTTGTCTCGAATCACGATGGCGTGATCCCGACGATCGACGGCGTGATGACCGAAGATCCCGCCGGAATGCTGGTCAGTCTTCGCTCGCTCGTGAGCGTTCGCGACGGCGCATCAGGCGTGGAGGGCTTGCTTGATCGGTTGCTCTCGTCGACTTTCCTGGTGCGCGATGCCGAAGCCGCGATGCTGTTGAGCGCGGGTCCGCTCCAAGGCCGTCACGCGCGATTCGTCACGCGCGACGGCGTGGTGATCGATGCGGACGGTCGTGTGACGGCGGGACCTGCGTCAACGGATCAGGCCGAGAGCGGTCTGCTTCGTCGCCAGCAGGAACTGCGTGCGCTCAGCGCGCAAGTCGCGGAATTGACGCAAGTGGTTTCAAAAGAGCGCGAAGCGCTGAAGCTCGCGGACGCCGAAGCCGCGGACATGAACAAGCGCGCGACCGAAATCCGCACGGGTCTCGCACAGCAACAGCGTGCCGCGTTCACGGAACAGACCAAACTCGAGCGCCTGAGCGCGGATCTCGCGCGACTGGAACGCGAGAAGAACTCGCTGGATCAGGAAGCCGCCCAACAGCGCGAGCGTCTCGCGAAGCTTGAGGAAGACCGCAAGCATCTCGAAGAGCGCGCGGAAAGCCTCCAGCGTCTGCAGGAAGAGGAGGCGTCGCAAGCCGCTTCGCTCGAGACCGAACTGCGAAGCGCGCAGGCGCGCGCCGACGCGGCGATGGAGCAGATGACCGTCGCCAAGGTCGAAGTAAGTAAATATAACGAGCAGATCCAAGGCGCCCGGCGCGAGCTTTCGCGCCTCGAACTGTTGCGCGATGACATCGCCCGGCAGTTGCGAGAAGCGACGGTGCAGGCCGAGCGCTTGGAATCCAAGCTGGCCGAACACGCCAACGCGATCTCCGAATGCGCGACGATCGAAGCGCAATCCGGCGAACTCGCCACTTCCCTCACGGCGCGTTCTCAGGAACTCGCCGTGCAGGTGCAGGCGCTTGAACAGCGTTGCCGCGAGTTGTCCGAGCACGTCGGCGCGGCGCGCAAGCGTTTCACCGAACTCGATCGCGATTGGAACACGCTCGAAATCTCCAAGCGCGAGGTCGAAGTCAAGCGCGAGACGCTCGAGGATCGCACGCAGGAGGAACTGAGCGTGGTGCTCGCGGCGGAGTACGCCGAGTATCGCGAGATGATGTCCGCGGACGTGTCACGCATCGATCCGCCGGAAGCGGCGCGAGAGATCGATGCGTTGCGCGACGCCATCAAGAAACTCGGCAGCGTGAACCTCGACTCGATCGCGGAAGAGGATCAACTCGAGGATCAGAACGAGGATTTGGTGAAGCAAGTCGCCGATTTGGATCAGGCCCGTCTGCAGTTGACGGATCTGATCACGAAACTCAACGAAGTGAGCCGCGTGCGCTTCGGAGAGGTGTTCACGCGCATTCAAGACAACTTCGGCGGTCAGGAAGGCATGTTCCGCAGACTCTTCGGCGGCGGCAAGGCTGAAGTGCGACTGATGCCGCTGATCAAGGAAGTCGAAAACCCGGACGGTTCGATCACAAAGGTGGAAACCGATGAAACCGATCTGCTCGAAAGCGGAATCGAAGTCATCGCGAAGCCGCCGGGCAAAGAGCCCCGAGCGATCAGCCAACTCTCCGGCGGCGAGAAGACGCTGACCGCCGTGGCGTTGCTGATGTCCATCTTCCGAAGCAAACCCAGTTGCTTCTGCGTGCTCGACGAAGTCGATGCCGCGCTGGACGAGGGCAACGTCGCCCGCTTCAACACCACGATCCGCCAATACACGGACATGTCGAGCTTCATCATGATCACGCACAACAAGCGCTCGATGCAAAATGCCGATCGCCTCTACGGCGTGACGATGCAAGAGCGCGGCGTCTCGACCCGCGTCAGCGTGAAGTTCGATGAAGTCGGCAAGGACGGCGAGATCCGCAAAAAGGCGGAATCCGAACCGCCGCTGATCGAAGTGCGCCGGAACGACACCGCCTCAGTCCCGACCTGAGATCAACGAATACTCACTCCCCGCGGGCCGAAAGGTCCGCGGTTTTGTTTTTAGAGGGGGCGCACATCGGTCACGCCTTCTTTCACCGTGCCGATGAGTTGCGAGTAGTGCGTACAGCCCTGACGCTTGACCCACGAGGCGAGTCCGTCGATCACGCGCAGTGGACTTCGCGGGTCGATGAAGAGCGCCGTGCCCATTTCGACGGCGGTTGCGCCGACAAGAATGAACTCCGCCGCGTCGCGCCAGGAACTGACTCCGCCGATGCCGATGATCGGGGTTTTGGTGTCTCTGCAGACGCCCGTGTACGCATCATGAACGAGTTTGACGGCGATCGGATGCACCGCGGGGCCGGACATGCCGCCACTGCCGCGGGCGATGCGAGTCTTTCGCGTCTCCACATCGACGCTCATCGCGGGCACGGTGTTGGCGATGCACAGCGCGTCCGCTCCGGGTTTGTTGTTAGGACCGCAAGGAGTCGAACCCGCCGGTTCGATCGCGGCTTTGGCGACGGCGACGATGCCCGGCACCCCCATCACCACCGGACTGAGTTTCACGAAGAGTCTTGAAGTCGTCGTGACCGCGCGCACTTCGCGCACCAACTCGGCGAGCATCGCGGGATCGCTTCCGAACTCACAGCCGTGATGCACATTGGGACAACTCACATTGAGTTCAACAGCCTCGAAGCCCGCATCATTCATCGCGCGCGCGACGGTTACGAATCCATCGACGCTGAATTCCGAGATCGAACCGATCACCTTCGTCGGCACCGATTTCACCCGGGGCGCGTAATCGCGCATGAACGCGCCGAGACCAACATTGGCCAAGCCGATCGCGTTGATCATGCCGTGATCCGTCGGCACGATGCGCCATGTCGCGTTGCCTTCGCGGGGCTCGACGGTGATCGACTTGGTCACGATCGCGCCGATGCGCGAGATATCAACCACGTCCGACATCTCATCCAGCGTCCCCGCCGTTCCAGCGGCGAGAATCACAGGATTATCGAGCTTCAGACCCGCGATGTCGGTGCTCAGCGTCACGCCCGAAGTGTAAGCGATCGCGCAAGACTGAGCCGGAACTTCCCGGCGCGTCGTGCGTCCTACAACATGTCATGCGAATCCTCCTTTCATCCGGAGTTCTCGTCTTCGCCGCAGGCGGCGCTTGGGCTCAACAAACGACCCAACCCGCAATCCCTCAGCCGAAGATCACCATCAACGGCGAGCCTGAAGCCGCGAAGCAGTCGACGCTTACCGCAGAGCAGAAAGCGGAAGTCGATCGACTGCGCGCGGAAATGCGATCTTTCTACCGTCAACCGGACGAGGCTCGCGCGGACGCCATGATCGCCGACATGATCCGACTCGGCGAGTTCGGTGCACAGAACCAGAGCTGGCCTTCCGCGGCTTTCGCCGCCGCATTGATGAAGCGTTTCCCCATGAAGACCGAAACATGGTCTCGTCTGTTCGACGGCGCCGGCGAGC
>JBKDPX010000049.1:0-4771 GCA_046342165.1 Phycisphaerales bacterium
GGTCAGCGATCATTCCGGATTCGAAGGCTGAGGTGCGGGCGCGGGAGACTCCGAGGGCATCGCCGCGTCGGGTGCGGCGCCGGGATCAGACTCAGGCGCGAGTTTGTCGCCGGTCCGCGGCGGCGCCCGGTACTCCCAACCGATCGGCGCATTCGCTCCATCGGAGACAGGTGCGACATCCGGAACGACAAACTGAATGTTGTTTCGTTCGAGCGTTGTTCCCATGGATGCGAACAGATCAGCGAGTGCGGCGTTGTACTCGATGACGGCCTGAATCTCCTCACGCTCCGACGAGGCGACGCGCTCTTGCTGATTCAGTTCGATCTCGAGTCTCTCGATGGTGCGGCCTTTTACTTCATTTTCGATTTTCAGCACTCGAAGCGAGTTCGTTTCACTCAAGCGTGTATCTCGGGTCTTCGAGATCAGGTCATAATTCAACTGAACGCGCACCAGCGCACTTTTGACTTCGGCGACAATCGTCTGCAACTGGTTGCGGTAGGCCAGCACAGACTGCATGCGCTCCAGTCGGCGACGGACCAAATCCGCCTCCGCTTTCCGATTGCCCAGCGGATATTCGAACGCCAACTGCACAAGGTAGTCCAACTGACGGAAGTCGAACGCGTCCTTGTATGCCTCGCCCGCGCTGTCATCGAGGGTCTGATTGCGGAACTGCAGGCGAAGATTGAGATCGGGCAGTCTGGCGTTGTCCGCCACCATTTGTCGAATGCTCGCATCGTCGATTCCCAGAATCGCCTGATGGATCTCAGGACGGTTCTGAAGTCCCGCACGAATCGATTCCCGCAGGCTGAACTTCACGGGAGCATCAACGGCGTTGTCCGATGGAATGAGTAGCAATTCCGAACCGACCGGAAGGTCGGGGTCATTCATGAGTTGCTTCAGTCGATCGCTGATAAGTCGGAGTTGTGTCTGCGCGCGAAGCACATCGGCGCGGCGGCGCTTGACGCGTGCTTCGGCGTTGGCGACCTGCGCATCATTTGCATCGAGTTGCATGCGGTTGCGGACGATGCGAACGATCTCTTCGCCGCTTTCGAGCAACCGTTGCAGGATCAATAGATCTTGATACGACTGAACTAACTGCCAGTATGTCGATTCGGTGTCCGTGGCGACGCGGATCAAGTCCCGCTTCAGCGTCAGCACGGCGCCGCGTTCGGCGTTTCGGGCGACTCGGATCTCAGCCTGAGATACCTCGCTTCCGAAGCCCTTGCGCAACGGTTGAGCAAACTGAACGGTGAAGGCAGGGGCCTGCGCCGGATCAGGACGGCTTTGCTGACGTGGCGTTTCGTCTTCCGTATAGGAGTAATCGTGAAGCAATGTCAGTCGGCCACCGCCGATGGTGTTGCGTCGCAGACCGACTTGCTGATTGAAGGCGGCGGATGCCGCTACTTCCGAGTTGAAAGTGGATCCGCTCAGGCTGGTGGACACCCGAGGTGTGTCGTTGCGATCAAACGCACTCGAACCGATGAATACCCAGTCAAAGGCAGCGGAAGCGGCGGTGACCTGCGCCTCGCCGATGGCGGGTCCCAGTCTGGCGAACTGAACCGCGATGTTGCGACTCGCCGCACCTTGTACCGCCCGTTCCAAACTGACCTTCGCGGTACCGATGGGTCGTCCCAAGAGATCGGGCCCGTACTGCGGCACCGTCGCTTCGCGTGCCTTGGGTCCGGACATCTTTTCAACTTCGGCGAGAATGTCGGGTCGAATCTCCGCACCGACCGTCTCCGCTTCCCTGGTGGTGACGATCGGCTTGGTCATCGTGTTTGCATCGCGCAATTCGGTCGCGGAAGCGTCCAGGATTGCGCGACGAAGGTCCTCTGAAGGGGATCCGCCGAACGGAGACTGGGCGCATCCGACGGCGAACCCGATGGAGGTGGCCAGCGCCGCTCGGAGCAATCCGCGGGGACCCCAAGAGGCTATCGCCGGAAGTGGCGTCTGAGACGGATTTCGAGCGATTGGGGCCATCGGGTGTTGGAAAGTAGTCGTTGCGATTGTCGCCGTCAAAATACGAAAAAGGTGGTCGTGACTTCGCCGCCTTTGCGACGGTGTTGATCCTATGCTCTTCCAGACATGTCACAGCGCCGCCGGAGACCGGAATCCAAGCATTCCGGATTTGTACCGCCGGAGGGCGCAACGGTTCCAACGACTGGAATCGGGCAGTCGGATACGCCATCGCCAACGAACGGAGTAGACCATGAACTCGAAGGGAATGATCGGCTTAGCGCTGTGTGCAGGAATTGTTGCGAACGTTGTCGGCGGACAACACTTCGCCGCCCGCGCCGCGTTGGTGCAACCCGCGTCGCAGACGCAATCGTTCTTTGTCGTCGAGGCGGACAAGACGCCTGCCCACTGCAAGGACAGTGCGAATTTTTATCGTGTCGCCGAATTGAACAAGGGACAGATCCTCGTTGTCGATCAAGAGGGAGACAGTTGGCTTCGTGCCGCGTATCCCGCGGAGCTTTCCGCATTCGTTCGCGTTGAGGACGTCTCGGTCAACGGCAACGAATTGAAAGTGACTCAGCCAAGCCGATTGAAGGCGGCGAATCTCGCTGCCGGTTGGGCCGGATCCTGGCAGCCTTTGCTCACGACGCCGCTGTCGGTGGGCGCGACTCTCACCAAGCGTGAGGACATCCGCGAGACCGCGGAAGGACCGGTTGTCGGATTTCGCGTGGCGCCTCCGTCGGAGGCCAGACTCTTCGTCCAAGTGAAGAATGTTCGCAAAGCCACCGATGCAGAAGTCGCGGCATTTCAGGGGAAATCCGCCGAGCCCGCGCCGGCGCAAACTCCCGATCAAGTACCGGCGACTCCCGTTGCTCCTGAGACTGCCGCAAAGCCTGCGGAACCCGTTCTGGCGCCGACCAACTCGGCCGATTTGACTCAGCCGCAGGTGACCCAGCAAGGAACGGGTGACGCCGCGCAACCCTTGGAGCCGGTGCCGACGACCATCCAACAGGGCGGGAAGAACGAATCAATCGTCGCTCCTGCATCGACTGCCTCGCAGCCTGAAACCGCGCCCACGACTCCTGCGCCCGTGGCATCGGCGTCGGCGCCTGCGACTCCGGAGCCGACCCCTGCTCAAAAGCAGGCTGCGTTGGTTGAGTCACTGGAATCCAAACTGAGAGCGATCGCGGCGCAGCCCGTGTTGACATCTGAAATGGATGAGCTCATCGCCGAGTTCGAGAAGGCGATTGAATCCGAGACCGACGGTCGTCGCAAGCAGTCACTTGCCGGTCGCCTTGAGTATCTGAAGATGCGTCGCGAGTTCCGTGAGACGGTGCGACGTCAGGAGCAAGCGCGCGCGGAAATCGAGGGATCAAACGCCTCCGTGAAGCAAGCCCTTGAGGATGTCGCAAAGATCCGCGTGTACACCCTCGTCGGAACATTGCAGCCGAGCACCGTGTACGACGGCAAGCAGTTGCCTCTGATGTACCGCGTGGTGAGCGTTGGTACAGCGGCGCCGAAGACTCTCGGCTATCTCAAGCCGGGATCGGATTGGGATTTCGACAAGATGCTCGGCCTCGTCATTGGCGTCATCGGTAATGCCGAGATCGACCGTTCGTTGCAACTGAATGTGATCACGCCGGTGCGCGTGGACGTGTTGAGGCCCGAGGGCGAAGGGAAGAATTTCAGGATCGAAAGCGCTCCGAAGACTTCCGAAGCCGTTCCGGCGCCGACGGCGAACACTGCTCCCGCGCCCGAAGCCGCAGCGGTGCCGGATCGCCCCTTGGAAATCAACAAGTAAAAGTGCTTCGATATGGCTGATGCAGACTCGATTCGCTCGTTTCGCATCGGTTCCGCAGGATCGACCAATGTGACCTGTGAATCCGCGGCGGATCACGCCGTGGACATCTGCATGGATCGCATTCGCGGCAGTGTGCCCGACTGCGTGCTTGTTTTTGCGACTGAGCAGCATGCCGCGTGGTTCGGCTCCCTGTGTGAGCGTGTGATGGAGCGCACGGGTGCGAAGCGTTCGCTCGGAGTGATCGGTGCCGGAATCCTGAGCGGGCGAGGTGCAGTCGAATCAGGCCACGCCGTCACAGTTTTCGCGTTGAGCGGTGTCGATCATCTTCTTTCCGCTGCTGATCATGCGCCGTTTCAGCCGCGTGTGCGTGTGCTGTTCGCCGAACAATCGTCTGCTGCTCTGCCCGGGTTGATCGAGGGACGCGCTGAAGATTGTCCTGTCATAGGAACAGTCGTTCCACCTCTGAAGTCCAAACGCCCTGCGGTGTTCATAGACGCGAGTCCATCGATGGAATCGGCGTGCGCGCTTTCCCTTCGGGGCGGTTTCACTTTCGATGCGGTCGTATCTCACGGCTGTGCGGCGTGCGGCCCCAATCTCGTCATCACTCGCGCCGTCGAAGATCGCGTACTGGAACTCGGAGGCCGACCCGCAGCCGAAGTTGTACTCGAGCAAATGCAATCATTGCCTGAGGGTGTTCGGCGTCACGCGGCGGATGGCATCTTTCTTGGCCGATTGCTTAACGCGTACAGCAATGTGCAAGGCAGGGCGGATTATCTGCTTCGACAGGTTGTGCGTGTTGACGCTGCCGAGGGATCAGTTCACACCGCCGAGCGGTTCCGCGTCGGGCAAACTGTGCGTGTCCACGTGCGAGATCCCATCACGGCTTCGAACGATCTGGCGATGCTGCTGGAGGCACAGCGTCTCAAAGGACACGCGGAAGGTGCGTTGCTTTTCAGCAGCAGTGGCCGGGGCGAAGCCATGTACGGCGTATCGGCGCACGAACTGCATGTGATC
>JBKDPX010000050.1:0-9321 GCA_046342165.1 Phycisphaerales bacterium
CTGAAGGGCAGACGTCTCGGCAGGATCGAAGAGGACTTCATCACTCATCTTCGTGAGGGTGAGCGATTCGTGTACGCCGGCAAAACGCTCCGTTTCGTCGGCATCAAGGATCTTACGGCGCTGGTCACACCCGCGCGCGGCGCGGTCAACAAGACTCCCATCTGGGCGGGAACAAAGCTTCCGATATCCGAAAGCCTGGCCGCTTCCGTTCGTCGATCAATCGCGCGCATGGCTGAAGGCCGGTTCGATACACCTGAACTCGAAGCCTTCCGAGAGGCCGCGACCATTCAATCGCAAGTTTCGATTCTGCCGCGGGAGCATGATCTGCTCATCGAACTCACGCAGACCCGCGAGGGGCGCCATTGCTCGATCCTCGCCTTTGAAGGACGCTTTGTGAATTCCGCGATCGGTGCGATTCTCGCGCTTCGTCTTGCAAGGCGTTCACCCACGACGTTCTCGGTCACCGCCAACGATTACGGAGTCGAACTGCTCACTTCCTCGGATATCGATCTCTCCCGATACATCACGCCGGAGCTGTTCGATTCGACCAATCTCGTCGACGATGCGTTCTCAAGCGTGCGATACAGCGAACTCGCCAAGGTTCAGTTCCGAGAGATCGCGCGAGTATCAGGCTTGGTCGTGCAGAACTACCCCGGAACAAAGAAGTCCGGACGCATGGTCGGCGCCAGCAGCACGCTCATCTTCGATGTTCTCAGCGAGTTCGACCCCGAACATGTTCTGATCAAACAGGCCTATCGCGAAGTTCTGGAGCGCCAGTTCGAGCGCAGCCGGTTGGCGCGCACGCTCGAGCGTCTTCGACATGCCACATTGATGGTTCGCCACACCGCATCGCCGACACCGCTTTCGTTTCCTATATTCGTGGAACGAATGGCGGCGCATGTCTCCGTCGAGACGATCGAAGAGCGCCTCGCGCGAATGCAAGAACAATGGCGAACGAACCCGCAGAAATCGTGATCGAACACCTCGGCAAAGCGCCGCGATCACGACTCGTGCTTTCACACCTTCGCGTGGCTTTTCTGGCGCAACGTGGCACGCTGGTGTTGGCGGATCCGCACTTTGGCCACCATGCCGCGTTTCGTGCCGTGGGAGTCGGCATGCCATCGGGCGTGTTGGATGCCGACCTTCGGCGGCTTTCCGCTGCGGTCGAACGCTTCACTCCTCGAGACATTCTGATTCTCGGCGATGTCTTGCACATGAAGTTCGCGATCACGCCGGAGGTTCGCGAAACGGTTCATCGCTGGCGCTCCTCGTTCAGCGGTCGGGTTCGCACGCTGATTGGCAATCACGACCGCGGCCTCGAAGAAATCGCCGCCTCATGGAACATCGAAGTGATCGGTCCGGAGTTTGAAGAGGACGGACTTCGGTTCGATCACTATCCCACCCCTGTCCCTGACAGATTCGTGCTTGCAGGTCATGAACATCCTGCAACCGCCATCGGTTCCGCTGCGGATGGGGTACGACTCCCCTGCTTCGCGTTCTGCGAGGATGTCGTCATTTTGCCGGCTTTCAGCGGCATGGCGGCGGGCACTGCCCGGGGAATTCCTCGTGGCGCCACACTCTTTGCCGCGGGACCTACAGGAGTCTTCGAAGTGCCGGGTGGAATGCGGAAGGTTCGATAATCCGAAATCCCGCGCGGCTCGAACCCTTTTTTCGTTGTGAATCGAATGGAAGGCACCTGAATCATTGGCGGTGTTCGGTTCTCGCTCGTACGAATGAGGAAAGCCGCCGATCTCTGGCGAGTCCGAAAGTTGAGTTGAAGAGGAGTTTGAAGTGCTGTTCAAGACCGCAACCACGATCGTCGCAGTCCTCACATCCATCGCCCTCGGCCAACCAAGGCAGGCGGACTTCTTCACTGCGCTCCCTGCCATGCCGCAGTCCCAGGTCTCGAAGGAGGCGTGGGTTCGTCCGGACCGCTTCGGATCCTGGCGCATCTCTGATTTAGCGAAGCTCAAGGCCCTCCTCGCGACAGCCCCGATGGAGTTCACGCCCGAGGGTGATGCAAATCCCGTCGAGTTTCCGATCCCCCGCCCCGATGGCACATTCGCTTGGTTCGCGATCGTCGAGGCTCCCGTGATGCAAGCGGGGTTGGCCGCGACCTTCCCCGACATGAAAACCTACCGCGGGCAGGGACTGGACGATCCCGCCGCAAATGTGAGACTCGATTTCACGCCCAACGGATTCCGCGCGAGTGTTCTGAGCCCGAACGGCTCCTACTACATCGATCCGTTCTCTCGCGGCGATATCGAGTATTACGTCAGCTATTTCATCAACGACCTGCGCCCGAGCGCTCCGTTTGTGTGTCACACCCCTGATCCGACGGAACCCCACGATCACGATCATGACCACGATGCCGGATATGGCGATCGCGTCTCCGGCTCGACGCTTCGAACGTTCACACTCGCCGTCGCGGCGACGGGAGAGTTCACCTCGTACTACGGCGGATCTCAAACGAACGCTCAGGCGGCGATCGTCTCCGGTGTGAATCGCATCAATCAAATTTGGGAAAACGAGTGTGCGATTCGATTCGAACTGGTGAACAACAACCAGAACATCGTCTACACGAACTCATCGACGGACCCCTATACGGGAACCGATTTGAATGCGATGCTCGGCGAGAATCAGACGAACATCAACGCCGTCATCGGTTCAGCGAACTATGACATCGGCCACGTCGTGACGGGAGTGAATCTCGGCGGTCTCGCCCAACTTGCCGTCGTCTGCGGCAGTTCCAAGGCACGCGCGGGCACAGGTCTCTCCGCGCCCACCGGTGACTACTTCTGGATCAGCTACATGTCTCACGAATTGGGACATCAGTTCAGCGCGACCCACACGTTCAATAGCAACACGAGCCCGTGTTCCACGAATCGCAGCGCTGCAACGGCTTACGAGCCCGGAGGCGGAACAACGATCATGAGCTACGCGGGTGTTTGTGCCGCCGACAATATTCAGGGTCAATCCAACCCCTACTTCCACACCGCGAGTCATGACCAGATCATGAACCACGCGAACTCCAGAACCTGCGATACCGAGACCGCAACCGGAAACTCCGTCCCAACAGCGAATGCGGGAATCGATCGAGCAATTCCCATCGGAACGCTCTTCACGGTGACAGGCACGGCCTCTGATGCGAACGGCGACGCGCTCACGTACTGCTGGGAACAACTCGACGCCGGCGCCGCGCAAACTCTCGCGGAGATGCAAGCGACCGACAACGGCTCAAGTCCCATCTTCAGAAGCTTTCCGGCTTCCACCACCGGAATCACACGCACCTTCCCTCGCTACAGCGATGTTCTGTACAACACCGTCCCCGCGGGCGAGCGCTATCCGGGAGCAACCCGCACCATGGACCTGCGATTCACCGTGCGAGACAACCGTTCCGGCGGCGGCGGTGTGATCTCCGACACCATGGTCATCAACGTGCGCGCGGAATCAGGACCATTCGTTCTCACATTCCCGAGTGCACCGTCCCTGAACTGGACCTCGGGCACTCAGCAGACGATCACGTGGGATGTCGCGAACACCACCGCCGCACCCGTGAGCGCGGCGAATGTGAACATTCTTCTGTCAACTGACGGCGGGTACACATTCCCCGTGGTACTGGCTGCGAACACGCCGAATGACGGATCACAGGTGATCACCGTTCCCGAAGTGCTCAGCGCGGCCTGTCGTATCCGTATCGAACCTACGAACAACATCTTCTTCGATATCTCGAACTACAACTTCGAAATCTCCTGCGACACCGCGCCTTTGCCGAACTCCGTCCAAGCCACCGACAGCACGCTTTGCGATCGCGTCAACATCACATGGAACGCCGCGGCAGGTGCGACCGGATATGAGATTCTTCGCAACACGATCAATCTCGGTTCAACTGCAACGCTGATCGGATCCTCCTCGACGACGAACTATTCCGATCTCACCGCCGTCCCGGGCACCACATACTTCTACTTCGTTCGCTCTTTGAACTCCTGCGGCGCTTCGGGCGTCAGCATCTCAAACGCCGGAACTCGAGGCGTCGGCGCAGCGGCTCCCACAAGCGTGTCCGCGAGCGACAGCACATCGTGCGCGACCGTCTTCGTGTCATGGAGCGCTTCATCTGGCGCCACGGGCTACCAAGTCTGGCGCAACTCCACGAACTCCTCCGCGGGCGCTACGCAAATCGGCACCGTGACCAACACCACCTTCTCAGATTCAACGCTTGGTTCAGGCGCCAGCGCTTTCTACTTCGTTGTCGCCACCTCGTCGTGCGGAAGTTCCGCGTTCAGCGCCTCTGATAGCGGCTCAACCCAGTCAGTACCGGTAGCCCCCGCAGGTGTCAGCGCCGCGGATGGCACAAGCGGGCCGTCGATTTCTTGGAATTCAGTCGCAGGCGCATCGTCGTACGACGTTCTGCGCTCTTCGACGAATTCGCTCGCCGGAGCGACATCAATCGCAAATCTTGCAGGAACTTCCTACACGGATGCGGGCGCTGCAACCTGCACGACCTTCTAC
The DNA here is from genome assembly GCA_046342165.1 of Phycisphaerales bacterium. Lineage (GTDB taxonomy): Bacteria > Planctomycetota > Phycisphaerae > Phycisphaerales > UBA1924 > JBEIUO01. Next base: position 4,510 of record JBKDPX010000050.1, read on the forward strand.
TACTGGGTCCGCGCAAACAACTCATGCGGCTCCTCCGGAGCGTCCGGCGGCAGCAGCGCACGCAAGTTGCTCAATCCGGTCGCTCCGACGTCGCTCGCCGCCAACCGGAACGGGTTCTGCAGCACCGATTCGGGTCAGATCACGCTGTCCGCGACGGGCGGCAGTGGTGACACGCTTCGTTGGTACTCCGGCGCATGCGAAGGTGTCACGCTCGGCACGGGAGCATCGATCACCATCGATTCCCCCGCCGTTTCCACTACATACTTCGCCCGTTACGAGAATGCCTGCGGGAACTCCGCGTGCGCATCGGTCGCTGTCAATGTTCTTTCCGCGCCCGCCATCACATCGGTCTCACTTAGCGGAGGCCCGAACTATTCGATCGGTCAATCCGTGACTCTCTCGGTCACTCTGGATTCCGCAGCTCCCTCGGGCGGTTCTCTGGTCTCGATCTCTTCCGCGATGTTCCCGACAACGACGATCAACGTCGCCTCGGGTCAGAACATCGGAACCTCAACTGTCACGTTCAACAACTTCGGTGTCAACCAGCAAGCGATCGCTTCAGCGAACGGTTGCGTCACCGGAGCCGCGACTTCGTCCGCGTTCAGCGTCTTTGCAGGCTCAACGCTCTACATTTCGGCGTCCACGGGAAGCGATTCCAATAGCGGCACCTCCGCGGGATCCGCACTTGCGACTTTTGACGCCGCGATGAATCGCATCGCTCCCGGCGGCACGATCATCATGAGCGCGGGCGACTATTCGCCCGTCACAAACGCATCAGAGCGCTCGGTCAATGTCATCAACGACGGGTCCGGCGAAGTGAAGTTCGTGGCACCTGCCGGTCAGCGACTCTTCAGCCGCTCGACGCCAAGCACCACGACATTCACCGGAATCCGATTCACCAATGCTTCGGTCACCGGCGACGGCGCCGCGTTCCACATCAGCAACGGCGCGGTCGTGAATCTGATCGCGTGTGAAATCTCATCTTGCTCCGCATCAGCCAACGGCGGTGCGATCAACGTTTCGGGAGCGGGATCGAAAATCACGATGCTGAACTGCACGCTGAGTGGAAACTCGGCCGGATCCGGCGGCGGCGCAGTCTATCTGGGTGTCGGCTCAACGCTTGAGTCAACGCACTCGACAATCGCTTTCAATCAGGCAAGCCAAGGCGGTGGCATTTCGATCTCAGCGGGCGCGAACGCGAGCCTCGCCGCCACATTGGTTTCTGATAACACAGCGACGGTCGGACCGCAAGCCTTCGGTGCGGTTCAATCCCTCGGGTTCAATTTGTTCTCGAACGGTTCAGGCGTAACCGGCCTCGGATTCCAGGAGATTTCAGCGATCGGAATGGAATTCGCCCCGCTTGCACCCAACGGCGGCTCCACACACTCACACGCCATCGGCTCAACGAGTCCTGCGATTGACGCCGCAGGTACGGCGTGCGCCACATCGACGGATCAGCGCGGCACCTCACGCCCGATCGACGGAAATAACGACGGCACGGCCGCATGTGATGTCGGCTCGTTCGAAGCGTCACCCGCATTGTGTCCCTGGCAGACCGCGGGATGCGCCGCGGACTTTGACAACAGCGGCGGCGTTGACGGTGACGATGTGATTGCGTTCTTCGCTGAATGGGACGGCGGCGCCAACTGCGCTGACGTTGACCTCAGCGCATCTACCGACGGTGATGACGTGATCCTTTTCTTCTCCGTGTGGGATGAAGGCGGCTGCTGATTCCATCGTTCAATGAATAAAGCCCGCGCCGAAATCGGTGCGGGCTTTTTCATGATTGCAACGCTCGATCAACCCATCATCGGTCCGTCGATGCCCGGACCGGTGATGTTGCCCATCATGGGTGCACCTGCGGGACGCGGCGCCTGCTGCATCGGCGGGCGCTGCTGCATCTGCGGGGGCGGCGCGGGCTGAATACGCGCTTTGAAAACGTACTGCGTCACATGCCCTCGCACGTCTTCGAGCATATCGGTGAACATCCGCGAGCCTTCACGCTTGTACTCAATGCGCGGATCGTTCTGACTGAAAGCTCGGTAGTTGATCGAGTCTCGCAACTGGTCCATCGCATGCAGGTGATTGCGCCATGCATCGTCCGCCGTCTTGAGAACAACCATGCGCTCGAACTGCAACAGTTCCGAGCGCAGCACGCTCTCCACGCGAGCGCGAATGCGACCCTCCCGCTCGTCTTGCTGCATGTATCGCATGCTCTCGGGAAGCGGTCGACCGAATCGCTCCTTCCAATAGGCATCGAGCGACTTCTCGTCCTTATGAACCAATGCAGCCTGAATCTCTTCCTCAAGCTTGTTGTCCCGATGGAAGGTCGAAGCGGCGGCGAGCAGATCGTCACGAACCTGGGCGGGGGACTTCTTGAAGATGTCGGCGTTCCAACCGAGTTTGTAACGCTGATTCGCCCACCCGATCAGATTCGCGGCGGCATCCTGACGCGACATCTGAGACATCATGCGCGTCGCCTGCATGGCGTAATCGACGGGATACTCGATCTCACGCTTCTCGTAGGCCTCTTCAACCTTCTTCATGAGAAGCTTGGTGACGGGAGACTCATCTTGCTCAGCCTCCTCCTTCGAGGCGGAGATGATCTCATCGACCGAAGCCTCGATACCGAGCTTTTCCTCGAACCATTGAGCGAGTTGACGCGCACCGTAATCCGGTTCAAGGAACCCCGAGAGTCCCGAGAGATCCGTCGCCTCAATTGACGCAGACGCCTTTTCGATCAAGAGCTTCTGAACCCGGCGACGCACCGAACCGCCCTCGGATTCGAGTTGCGCGGGATCGAGATCGACATCGAAGCGGTTCTTCGCCCATTTGGCGAGTCCGGCGGTATCGAAATCGACCGCGACATCGGATCCGGTATCGGGGATGTACTCGCCCAAGGTGACGTCGATCGTCTGTCGCATGTCATACTTGGCTTCTTCGACAAGGATCTTCTCGATCTCGGCCTGCTCACGACCCCGCAAGCGATCGTGCGGAATGGAACCGCCGAGTTTCGCTCCCGCAAACTCCGAGCAACACACATACGGGTAATCAGCACCGAGATATTCGCTGACCGCATCATCCACGGTTGAAGTGATGAACGAGAGGATGAGCCCCTTGACATCGCGACCTTCGATGACGCGCTGACGCATCCCGTAAAAGCTCTGACGCTGGTGCTCCATGATCTCGTCATACTCAAGCACCGTTTTGCGATAGTGGAAGTTGCGCTCTTCCACCTTCTTCTGCGCACGCTCAACGCTCTTGCTGAGCATCGGATGCTCGATCGCATCGCCTTCCTTCATGCCGAGCGTGGCCAACACGCGGCTTGTCGTTTCGCCGGCGAAAAGCTTCATGAGATCGTCATCCAGACTGACGAAGAATCGCGACGAACCGCGATCGCCCTGACGCCCCGCGCGCCCGCGCAACTGATTGTCGATACGACGGGCTTCATGACGCTCCGTACCGATCACATGCAATCCGCCCATGTCCTCGATGCTCTCAAACCAACGGATGTTGTGAAGCAGGAAGCGCCCCGTCTTGTCCAGCGCGGCGCGAAGCCCCGCGGCATTCATTTGATCGATCTTCTTCGCATCCTCCCACGTGTTCTTGTTCGCCCATTGGCGAAGCAATCGCAATTCCAGTTCGGCGAAGGGAACATTCTCGAGTTCGCGCCGGTTCACTCCCAATTCATGCGGAGCGATCTTCCGGTACACCTGCTCGCGCAACTCATCGTCGCTCGCATTGACCGTCAATGTCGCGGGCGCGATGTTGCGCTTGAGCCAGTGCTCGAGCAACTGCTCGCGAGTGAAGCGCCCCAGTTTGATGTCTGTGCCGCGACCGGCCATGTTCGTCGCGATCATCACGGCGCCGAGTTGTCCGGCGTCCTCTACCACGTTCGCTTCGCGTTCATGTTGCTTGGCGTTCAGGACGGAGTGCTGGATCATGTGTCGCTGATTGAGCATCTTGCTGAGCATCTCGCTCTTCTCAACGCTCGTCGTACCCACCAGCACCGGACGACCGACGTCATTGAACGCCTTGATTTCATCCGTGATGAATGTCCACTTGTCCTTCGGGGTCATAAAGACCATGTCGTCGTAGTCGCGACGCACCACGGCTTTGTTCGTCGGAATCGCGACGACATCGAGTCCGTAGATATCGTGGAACTCCTGCGCTTCCGTATCCGCCGTGCCAGTCATGCCCGCCAAACGCTTGTACATTTTGAAGAAGTTCTGGATCGTGATCGTGGCGACCGTCTGGGTCTCCTGCTTGATCTTGACCTTCTCCTTGCACTCGATGGCTTGATGCAAGCCATCGGACCACTGCCGCCCGATCATCGGACGGCCGGTGTTGGCGTCAACGATCACGATCGCCGCTTCCGGGCGGCCGGACTGCTGATCGGGGATGTTCATCACCACGTAGTCTTTGTCGAGCTCATAGACCGTGTGCGCGCGGAGCGATTGCTCGAGCAAGTGCGGCAGATCGATGTTCTCATCGACATAAAACGATCCGACCTGAGCGACGCGCTGCGCCTCGCTCACGCCTTCGTGTGTGAGATGCGTCTGCTTGCGCTCAAGCTTCACCTCGAACTACTGCGTGTTCTTGTCGCGGGCGGATTCGAGCTTCGGCAACTCCGATTTCGCATCGCTCAACCGCTGCTTCATCTCCGGAATTCTGGACTTGTCGCGAGCCTGACGAATGTCGCCTTCAAGCCCCTTGATGAGCAGCTTGCATTTCTCGACCTTCTCGTCAGCGTCGGTCCACGGCTTTTGCTTTCCGACCAAGTGACGCGCCAATTGGTCCGCAAGTTCGTAG
>JBKDPX010000051.1:0-1416 GCA_046342165.1 Phycisphaerales bacterium
CCATCCTGCAAAGCGGTCGGTACTACCTCCTCCGCAACCCGATTCTCGTCATGCCATACTCCGGTTTCTCCACTTGGAGTCCGAACGCCGCCGGGTCGATCTCGGCCTCGGATCTGCACGAAATCACCAACACGGGCACCATCAACTCAGCTTCCAATCCTGACTTTTCGGCCTCGGGCAGTGTGATGCAATTGGGTTTCTGGCGGGGCAACTCCGGCAACTTCTCGTACGACACTTCATGCGGTATCGACAACTGGAATGTCCGCATCATCCCTGCACCCGGTGCGCTCGCTTTGGCCGGAATCGGCGGTTTGATGGCGGCGCGTCGTCGGCGCTGAAACTCAGCAAACGTCTCTCTTGAGCGCCACGGATGGACACGCCCGTGGCGACTTTCATTCAGTCCGCGCCGCATTCAGGGCAACGAGTCTGTCCAGACACCCCGATCGCGTACCCGCATGCGCGGCAGCACCCCGATCGGACACGCCGATTTCGAATCCACTGTCTCGTTCCCACAACAGCCGCTTGCAGCATGATCCAAGGAATGCTCCATGCAACGGAGGCCGCGAGAAACCGAAGCGGCATCGGATGTAAGGGCATCGCTTCATCGAACATCGCGGCGGATGGGAGCATGACCCATCCCGGCCTCCTCCATGTCACGGCGCCGCCTTGAAGATCCCAAGTAAGACCTCTCGTCTTCGTAGAGTTCGTTTCAGAGTACTCGCCTTGCATGTACGCCCACGGCCAACCTGCCGCGATCATTCTTCCCGCTTTGTGGACCCCATGATGCAACAGCCGGAATTCACGCTCATCCAACCACGGCGCCGCTGATTCGACGAGATATAGAGGGGGTTCAATAGAGAGAAAGGCATCGCCGCGTGAATCAATCGCATTCTTTCGATCAATGAACTCGTCTCGTGATGACTCAGGAAGGTAATAGGTGTCAATGACATCAATACCGAAGGCGTGATAGTGGGAGAGTTCCACTCCGGCGATGGGTTCATTCGCACGGACACCTGCAGGAGCGGGAATGCTTATGTACTTCCCCTGCGCAAGCCAATATGCGCGATCGCAGCAGGCCGCGGCGATGATGACGGATGTTGCGCCGCCGAGCGCCAGCGTCGACGCGAGCCGGATCAATCGATATTGTCGCGGAATTGTTCGTGGCACTTTTTACAGGATTGTTCGACACGCTGGAACTGGGCGTTGATCAACTCAGGATCGGCGGATGCGATGATCAACTCCTCCAAAGTGGAGGCGGCATCTTCGTTATCCATGAGTCCCTTGGTGAAATCCCAACCTTCGCGCTGTGCGCGCTTGCCTCCCGCTGACACGCGTAGTAGATTGGCCAAACGCCCCGCCTCGGCCGCAGGAACGAGATCCGGATGTTCGCTCGATGGCTTCCACTGCGTGGTTTTG
>JBKDPX010000052.1:0-11160 GCA_046342165.1 Phycisphaerales bacterium
ACCTCGGTCGCGCGACTGGTGCACACACAGTCAATATCGAGATGTTCGGCGCGAACGCGATCCGCGAGAGCACGCATCGCACGGTCGGAGTTCTTCCCCGTGCCAAGTCCGACGATCATGCCGGTCTCGATCTCCGCGACCGCGGCCTTCGCCAACGCATCCGCGCGTGGGAAGTTGCCCTTTCCGGATTCTCCCGATTTCGGCTCAATCAAAGCGGATCCCCTGTGCAAGCTTGAGCTGTGTTCCGAAGTTGATCGTACACGTTTGGCGACGCATGTACGCCTTCCACGAATCCGATCCCGACTCGCGACCGCCGCCGGTTTCCTTCTCACCGCCGAACGCGCCTCCGATTTCGGCGCCCGATGTTCCGACGTTCACATTGGCGATACCGCAGTCGCTGCCCGCGCCGCTCACATTGAGGAAATGCTCCGCGCCGCGCAGACTGTCCGTAAAGATCGACGATGACAAACCCTGCGGCACATCGTTTTGCATGGCGATGGCATCGGAGAGTTCGCTGAACTTGAAGACATACAGAATCGGCGCGAATGTTTCCTCGCGCGCGATCTTCGTCGACTTCCAGTTCAGTCCCGTCACGATCGCAGGGTTCACATGGTTCGGACCGATGTCCGTCGCACGCGTGCCGCCGCAGACGAGTGAACCACCCTCCGACTTGGCAGAGGAGATCGCATGCTCAAAGGCTTGCACACTGCGCGCGTTGATCAACGGCCCGACGAGCGTGCCGTCGACCGATGGATCGCCCAGGCGCACGGTGCCGTAGGCCTTCGCCAACCGTGCGACGACATCATCATGGAGCGACTCGTGTACGAACAGTCGACGCGTTGTTGTACAGCGTTGACCGGCTGTTCCGATAGCTGCGAAGACGATCGCCGGAATCGCGAGTTTCAGATCCGCGGAACGATCGACGATCACGGCGTTGTTGCCGCCGAGTTCCAGCAAGCAACGGCCGAAGCGCTCGGCGACGACTTTGCCGACTTCGCGTCCCATGCGGCACGATCCCGTGGCGGAAATCAATGGCATGCGCGGATCAGCGACCATGCGCTTGCCGACTTGATCATCCGTGCCGATCACCAACTTAAAGACATTCGGATGGCCCATCGATGTCGCGACGCGATCCGCGATCTCATTGCTGGCGATCGCCGTCAACGGCGCGAGCAAACTCGGCTTCCAGATGACCGAGTCACCGCAGACCGCTGCGAGCATCGCGTTCCACGCCCACACCGCGTTGGGGAAGTTGAATGCCGAGATCACACCTACAACGCCGAGCGGCAACCACTGCTCATACATGCGATGGCTGTCGCGTTCGCTCGGCATCGTCAGACCGTACAACTGCCGCGAGAGACCGACCGCGAAATCCGCGATGTCGATGGTCTCCTGCACCTCTCCCCATCCCTCTTGCAAGATCTTTCCGACTTCCATCGTCACCAGACGACCGAGCGGATCCTTGAGCCTGCGAAACTCCTCACCGATCGCGCGAACCACTTGGCCGCGAATCGGAGCGGGAACCTCACGCCACTTCCTCTGGGCTTCAACCGACGCAGCGACCACTTTCTCGTATGAAGCCGCATCGTCGAGCTTCACAGCCGCGATTACCGCGTCATTCGCGGGACTGCGAACGATGACATATCCGGGATCGTTCGCAAAGTTCGCGGCATCGGCGATGCGCACGCGCGGGTGACCCGTCAATCCAAGAGACGAAAGCGTGTCGTGGCTCATCGTCGAAATCTTAGGCCCCGCCCGTCACCTCTGAAGTACGAAGGTCAGTGGCAGACTTCGCGCAGGAGCGAGGCAACGCGCGCACAGACAGGGCTTTCAGCGTCTCGGACGTACGCACCGCTGACTCCGCATGCCGCAGCAAGACTCTCCCCCAATTCGAACCCCATGGTCTGCGCGAATGCGAAGCCTGCATTGAAATGATCCCCCGCTCCGGTAGAGAGCTTCGGATTCGCCGTAAAAGGGCCTTCAAACCAGGCCATGGCTCCGGAGGCATCGGCACCCGCGGCGCCCTCACGCGGATGGATCACGACGCAATCGAGTCCGAGCGCTTCACGCAGAGCAGTCGCACGCTCGGACATCTGCGCCAGTGTTTTCGCCGCCGCCGCGCCCGCACCGCACACCGCACTGATGCGATCGGACTCCGCAAGATTCAATCCGAGAGTGACCTTCAGACCATCGAGCTTTTGCAACTGAGTCAAATCGCTCAAGCACGATGCGACATCGACATCGGTGCGCTTTGCCGGATCCGAAAGATCGACGAATAGGCGGCGCGGCTGTTTCGAAACACGCGGCCAGACCTCTTCACGCAAGCCGCGCCAGATCGACGGCACGCCGCCCAGCAACGACCAATTCACAATTCCAAGCAAACTGCTTCGATCAACCATTGAAACGCAACGTTCGAACCCCACACGTTCCTTCACACGCTCCCATGTCATCGCCTGCACATTGGCGGTGTTGTTGAACATCAGTTTGCCGTCTTCGAACTCCAAGCAGTCCGTGGTCGATGGTGCGCCGATGGCATGACATTCAAAGAGCCGCGACGCAAATGGCGCGAACACGGACTCAGGACTTCCGTCCCCCACCGCTCCGATGTATGTCACTCGCAACCCCAATCGTGCGAGGCCGCCGGCCATCAGCGGACCGTTCCCGCCGAAGCGATCTTCGATCAGCACCTGCTCGATATTGGTGCTTTTGCCTGCCGCCTTGGCACAACGATCGGCGAACTGCGTGATCGTCTTCAACCGCGTGTAGCCTGTCGGCGACATGTCGTGGCGAACATTGACCATGTGAATGATGGAATCAACAAAGCCGTCGAAGCCGGCCAGTGCATGGAGTTGGATCGAACCGACTGACAACCGTTCCAACTTTTCGGCCGCCGCAATCGCCATCTCGCCGCGAGTCTTCATGCATGAAGTTAGGCGGGCTGAATCGCGTGCGCGTATCCTCCGACCATGACCGACATCGTGATCGCGACCTCAAACCCGCACAAAGTCGAGGAACTCGGCGCGATTCTCGCGGCGGAAGGCCTCACTGCGTTTCGTCTGCTGACATTGAAGGACGTCGCTCCGAGCGGGTTGCCGGAACCCGCCGAGATCGGAACCACATTCGTTGAGAACGCCACGATCAAAGCGATGACCTACGCGAAGTTGACGGGGTGTCTATGCCTCGCGGATGACTCAGGGATCGAGATTGATGCGCTTGACGGTCGGCCGGGCGTCATCAGTTCGCATTACGCGACGGACGGTCGTGAAACTGGAATCACGAGACAGGAACGCGATGCGGCGAACAACGCCCGCGTCATGCGCGAACTCGCGGGAGTTCCGCTTGCGCAACGAACCGCGCGCTTTCGATGCGTCATGGTGCTCGCCGATCCCCACCGCGGCGTTCTTCACATCGCTGACGGCACATGTGAAGGACGAATCGGAACGACTCCCGATGTTCCTCGCGGGGGCGGCGGCTTCGGATACGACCCGCTCTTCTTGCTCGCGCCGGATTTCCGTCACACCACAAGCGAACTCGGTGCCGAGGCAAAGAACGCCATATCACATCGCGGATTCGCGGCACGAAAGCTCGCGGAGTTCCTCAGAACGCTCAAGTGATCACGCCGGTCACCGAATCGAATTCGAGCACGCGGGTGTAGATGTCCTCTCGTGCACAGAACTCGATATCCGCCGATCCTCGCGTGGTTTTGCGCAGATTCACCCCGCCGCGCGATTCCGCAAGCGCGGCCGCGAGTCCGGATTGACGCGCATTCAGATAACTCATCAACGCGATGCGCGATGCATCACACGCGCCGTGAGATCTTCCGCGCTCAATCAACCGATGCACAAGCGCACCAGCGCCGATCACATCATCCAAGCTGACTTGTTCGCGTGTCCCACTGCACAAGATCACGACTTCTCCGGGATCATCCTTGATCGCCTCGGCGACGGCACTGACATTCAACAGCGAACCGACGACGATTCGTGATGCTCGTTTGGCGCGAAGAAGCGCCGCGGTTCCGTTCGCCGTGGTGAAGACGACTTCGCGACCGTTCACTTGCTCGTGGGTGTATGCAAGGGGCGAATTGTCGAGATCAAAGCCATCGATCAGCACCCCACCGCGCTCACCGCCAAGCACCGTCTGGCATGTGCGCGAAGCCGCGACTTCGCGTGCGCGTTCCACGGTCAAACACGCGTGCACACAAACAGCGCCGTGCTCCATCGCCGCGGCGATCGTGCTCGTGGCACGCAGACAGTCGAACACCACAGCGGTGCGCCCGACAAAATCTTCCTCACGCGCATGATCCATATGAAGAAACACCCGCACCGGTTTCTCGATGTGAGAGAAATCAGGAGCGGGTGGCAGGTCAGGAGCAGGCATGTGAGCGGATCTGCGTCGGCTCTAGGCCGTTGGCTCTATGGCCGCAGGCCTTGTCACGACGGCATTCTTCTCAGTCCTTCACTTTGTACTCAGCGTCGATCACATCATCCTTGCCGGCGGGCTTGGGCTCGGAGACGGAGGCTTCGCCGCCGCCGGCCTGGCCCTTCTTCGCTTCTTCCTCGTAGATGATCTTGCCGAGCTCCATGCTCGCCTTCTCGAGTTCGGACATGCCCGCTTCGATCGCGGCCTTGTCGTCGCCCTTGATCTTCGATTCGAGGTTCGACATAGCGCTTTCGATCTTGCCGCGAACTTCAGCCGTCACCTTACCGCCGTGCTCCTCGAGAGCCTTGCGGGTCTGGATGATGAACGCATCGGCCTTGTTCTTGAGATCGACGACTTCGCGGCGGGCCTTATCCTCGGCCGCGTGCGCCTCGGCATCGCGCTTCATGCGCTCGATCTCTTCCTTGTCGAGACCGCCGCTGTTGGTGATCTTGATGTCGGCCTTCTTGTTGGTCTTCTTCTCGGTCGCGGTAACGGTCAGAATGCCGTTGGCGTCGAGCGCGAATTCGACCTCGATCTGCGGCATGCCTCGCGGCGCGGGAGGAATTCCCGCGAGATCGAAGTTGCCGAGCAGTCGGTTGTCGCGAGCGAACTCGCGCTCACCTTGAAGCACGTTGATCGTCACGCTCTGCTGATTGTCAGCCGCGGTGGAGAATGTCTCCTTGCGGCTGGTGGGGATCGTGGTGTTCTTCTCGATGAGTTTGGTCATCACACCGCCGAGGGTCTCGACGCCGAGCGAGAGTGGCGTGACGTCGAGCAGAAGGATGTCCTTGACCGCACCCATGAGCACTCCGCCCTGGATCGCGGCGCCGATGGCGACGACTTCGTCCGGGTTCACGCTCTTGTTGGGCTCCTTGCCGAAGATCTCCTTTGCGATCTGCTGGGCGCGGGGCATACGCGTCGAACCACCGACGAGCACCACTTCGTCAATCTTGCTCGGATCGAGCTTCGCATCGCGAAGGGCCTGATTACAGGGCTGCTTGAGACGCTCGAAGAGATCGTTGCACAGCGACTCGAACTTCGAGCGCGTGATGGAAAGCTGCAAGTGCTTCGGTCCGCTCTGATCCGCCGTGATGAACGGCAGATTGACCGAGGTCTCCACGGAGTTGGACAACTCGATCTTCGCCTTCTCAGCGGCTTCCTTCAAGCGCTGAAGCGCCATCGGATCCTTGCGAAGGTCGATGCCTTCCTTCTTGCGGAACTCCTCGGCGATGTGATCGATCAGGCGCTGATCCCAGTCGTCGCCGCCGAGGTGCGTGTCACCGTTGGTGCTCAGCACTTCGAAGACGCCGTCGCCGATGTCGAGAATCGAAACGTCAAACGTACCGCCGCCCAAATCGAAGACCGCGATCTTCTGGTTCTTCTTTTTGTCCATGCCGTACGCGAGCGCGGCCGCGGTGGGTTCGTTGATGATTCGCTCGACCTTGAGTCCGGCGATCTCGCCTGCGTCCTTGGTGGCCTGACGCTGGGCGTCGTTGAAGTACGCGGGCACGGTGATGACCGCGCGCTCAACCTTTTCACCGAGGTAGTCTTCGGCGGTCTTCTTCAAATCCTGCAAGATGAACGCGCTGATCTGCTGAGGGGTGAACTCGCCTTGATTGACGCGCACCTTGACAAAGTCATCAGATGAGCCGGTGATCGTGTACGGAACCTTTGACTCTTCATCTCCGCCGCGGCCGTATGCGGTGTCAACTCCGGCGGCGACTTCGACGCGACGGCGTCCCATGACGCGCTTGATGGAGTAGACGGTGTTCTTCGGGTTGGTCACCTGCTGGTGCTTGGCGGGCTGACCGACCAAACGCTCGCCCTTGTCGGTGAATCCGACGACGGACGGCGTGATGCGGTTGCCGGTTGAGTTGATCAGCACCTTGGGCTGGGTGCCTTCCATGACGGAGACCACTGAGTTGGTCGTACCGAGGTCAATTCCGATGATCTTTGACATAGCGTGTTTCTCCTGAAAGTCGAAAGGGGGAGGTGCAAAGGTCGTGCCAAAACACCTGAACGGGTTCAGGACCGAAGAAGGCAGAACATGGGAAGAGAGCCCTCATTTCAGCATTCAATCCTGTCATCTTGGCAGATCCGACCTCGAAAGCACGGGGAAAGCCCGTCTGGAAGCCATGTTCGGTTCGCGTACGATCACACATGACGACGCTCGCCTCCCGATCACCCGCAGGATTCGCTGAACTCGGCTCGGCTTCCAGCGACCCGCGTTTGGCGGCGATCGGCGCCAAACTCGCGGCGGGAATGCGATTGTCGCTCGCCGATGGCGATGCGCTCTTCACGACGCCGGACATCTGGACGGTGCTTCGCATGGCGGACACCGTCCGTCGCATGCTCCACGGCGACAATGCGTACTACAACATCAATCGCCATTTGAACTACTCGAACGTCTGCGCGCTGAGTTGTAAGTTCTGCGACTTCTATGCGAAGGCGGGCGAGGACAAGGCATACACGCGCGACATGGAGTACATCCGAGGCCAAGCGCGCGGCGCGGTGGAGTCGGGCGCGACCGAAATCCACTCCGTCGGCGGACTTCATCCGACGCTGCCGTTCTCATATTACACGGATCTTATTTCCACCATTCGCGATGAAGCGGGCAAGCTCGGATCCGACCTGCACGTCAAGGCCTTCACCGCCGTCGAAGTGGTGCATCTCGCGAGAATCGCGAAGGTGTACAAGGGCGCGAGCGCACCCGGCGAAGAGGGCCGCAACGCGCGTCGCGAAGCGATCCGCCATGTGCTTTCGGAACTCAAGCGCGCGGGACTCGGCTCGCTTCCGGGCGGCGGCGCCGAAGTGTTCGATGATCGCGTGCACGATGAGGCGTTCAAAGGAAAGATTAGAAGCGATGTGTGGCTCGATGTGCATCGCGTCGCGCATGAACTGGGATTGAACACCAACGCCACGCTGCTGTACGGGCATATCGAAAAGCGGCGCGAGCGATTGGTGCACATGGACATGCTCCGACGCGCACAAGACGAAGCTCTGTTGCGCATGGGATATGAGGGAGTCGAAGCGACTTCGGACGCGACGGACGGGGATCTTGAGACCGGTCACTTGGGGTTCGGCGAGGAGACGCCGCGAGGCCGGGAAGTAACACTGACGCGCGTCGGGACTCCACTTCCCGAACACATCGCGTTTCGTGAAGGCGGCACGCCGAAGAGCGGTTACTACCAGACGATCATCCCGCTTCCGTTCTTCCCGGATGGCTGCGAACTGGAGCACCTGCCGGGCCCGTCAGGGCTTGAGAACTACCGCACGCTCGCCGTGGCGCGACTGATGCTCGACAACTTCCCGCACGTGAAGGCGTTTTGGATCATGCAGACGCTTCCGATGGCGCAGCTCATGCTTGAGAGCGGCGCAGATGACATGGATGGCACGGTCGTGTGGTACGACATCACGCACGTCGGGGGCGCATCGACGCATCAGGAAGTCACGGTGCCGGTGCTGCAGAAGGCCATTCGCGAATCCGGGTTCACGCCCGTTGAGCGCGATACGCTGTACCGTCCCGTGAAGCGTGACGGCGCGAAGTGGAGCGTCTGACCGCCCGCGTTTGCGAGTGCCTCCGTTGAGCGATTCCCAACCACACGACGCGTACGCGGCGTTGCGACTGACCAACTATCGAGTCTTTGCGTCAGGTTTCCTGGTCTCTTCGCTCGGCCTGCAGATGCTCGCCACAGCGCTCGGGTGGGAAATCTACGAGCGTACGGGCGATGCGCTGCATCTCGGGTTGATCGGTCTCTTTCGTGCGCTTCCCGTGATTGCTTTGGCGCTGCCCGCCGGACATTTCATCGATCGATTCGACAAGAAGCGAGTGCTCATCGTCACCCAACTCGCGATGGGCGTCATCACGGCACTGCTTGCGGTCGCTTCGTTCAAGCAGGCTCCGCTATGGATGATGTATTCGCTCGTGGCACTGGCAGGCTGCGCACGAGTCTTCAATGGTCCGTCTCGCGCGACGCTTCTGCCGCTCATCGTTCCACACAACATCTTCGGAAACGCTTCAACATGGAACAGTGGCGTGTTCCATGTTTCAGGGGCGCTGGGCCCGATCATCGCCGGCTACCTCTTGCACAAGTTTCAGGCCGCGTGGGTCGTCTACACGGCGACCTGTGCGGGCTGCCTGTACTTCGGTCTGTTCGCGACGATGCTCCAGACCAGAGCGGATGCCCGTCACACAGGACCGTTTTCGTTCAGTTCGGTGACCGCCGGCCTTGGTCATGTGTGGAAGGAAAAGAGCGTACTGGGCGCGATCACGCTCGATCTTTTCGCCGTGCTGCTCGGCGGTGCGACGGCACTGCTTCCGATTTACGCCAAGGACATTCTGACGATCGACGGAGAACCCGCGGGCGAACGGGGCCTCGGATTTCTGAAAGCAGCGCCATACGTCGGCGCCGCGATCATGGCGTTCGTGCTCGCCCATAAACCGCCGTTCAAGCATGCGGGCAAATGGCTGTTGTGGTCGGTCGCGGCGTTCGGCGTGTGCATGATCGTGTTCGGGCTGTCCAAGCACTTTTATCTGTCGCTGGCCGTTCTGTTCGTTTCGGGAGCGGTCGACAACATTTCCGTCGTGATCCGACATGTGCTCGTGCAAACCCGAACGCCGGAACACCTGCGCGGCCGAGTTTCGAGCGTGAACACGGTTTTCATCGAGAGTTCCAACGAACTGGGCGCCTACGAGTCCGGCGCCGTCGCGCGATACGCCGAGGGACTCATCGTCGGCGTGAGCGGTGCGGTGTTTTCAGTGGTCTCCGGCGGCGTCGGAACGCTCGCGGTGGTTCTCGCCGTCGGCGCGTTCATTCCGTCACTGAGGAGTCTCTCGCTGCTGCCGAAGTCGCAACAAGACGACCAATCGCCTTCGAAGCCATGAAGGAAGAGTTCAGTCAACGGGATCGACGGGCAGTTCCGCCTCTTTCGCCATGCGGTGCTGTGTATACAGAATCAATCCTGCGCCGATGATGGCGAGAACTCCGACAGCCCACTGCGCCGCTGACAGTCGCTCGCCGAAGATGAAAAAGGACGCGATTGACACCGTGATCGGCTGAAGTTGAACCACTCCTGAGGAGACCGCCAATCCCAAGCGACCGATGCTCGCGTAGTACAGCGTGTGGCCGAGTCCGATTCCGATCACCGCTGAAAGAAGCACCCAGAAAATCGTCATGGAGGGCAAGTCGATCAATGTCGCGCCGGATCGCTCGCCCCAGATGAACATGCAGACCAGCAGCGCCGCGCCCGTGTACTGACTGACCGCGCTGAATGCGGTGAATGCGGGCATTCCCGTCATGTACTTGCGGACACTCAACGCATAACCCGCGTACAGCAGTCCCGCACCAACGGAGAGCGCCACCCCCACCGCCGGCACCTCGCCATTCACGCCTTGGAAAATGCTTCCGTCCTTCAGCAACAACACGCTGATCGTCCCGACAAGCACCATGCCGACTCCGATCAGGAATCCGGGTGATCGGATCACGCGGCGCTCCTGCGGAAAGAGCATGACCGCACCGAAGGTCAGAAAGACGATTTGAAATCGGAGGCTGAAGGTCATCAGTGCCGGACTGACGTAATAGGGCGCGAGACCGAAACAGATCTGGGCGAGCGCATTGAAGACACTTGGAATCAACGCTGCCCGCCATAACCCCGCGGGGAGATTCCTGCGCCACAAACCGATCGCCAACACCGGCAGCCACATCAGGGCCGAAAATCCGTATCGCCATCCGTTGGCCGTCCAGCCGTCGATGTCATCCTTGAACCACCGAAGGAAGATCGGGATGCTTGTCCAACCGGACAGCGTCATGACGATCATCACGACCCCCGACCAATCGAGTCCGCGTCTGACAGGTTGATTCTGCTTGATAGCGTTTGACAACGGTTCTTCCTGACCTCCCCCGACGGACGCGTGAGGATAGTCGCCCCCGATTCATCACCAAATGACACCTACTCGGGCGAATTCCTCCCCTGAATGCGTGAGTTGAGTTCCCCGAAGCCGTTTGCACTTTCATGAAGCGCAGACTTTCGATCTCAATTCTTGGTGGCGGCGTCGCAGGGTTCGCCCTATTGCGCCGACTGTTGGATCGCGGAATCGATGCGACGCTGTACGAACGCGAATCGGCGACCGAGGCCAAAGGATTCGGATTCCTCTTGCTCGACAACGGTCTGCGCGCGCTCTCGAAGCTTGGCGTTGAAAATCGCGTCGCCTTGCACGGGTCGGCGATTCGAACCGCAAGGATTTATTGCGCGGATGGCGAATTGATCAAATCCGAGTCGTTGACGGCATCGGTCGCGATCACGAGACACGGCCTGATTGACTCGGTGCTGAACGAGTTACCGAAACGACACATCAGGCGCGGATTCGAGTTTGATCGCTTTGAGTTCTCGAACGACTTGGCGAGCGCGGCATTCGGCGTCAAGGGCGAACGCATTGAATCCGATGCGTTCATCGGATGCGACGGAGTTCGCTCAAAATGCCGCGAGGCCGTTGCGCCTCAACATCCCTATCAATGCGGGCGGGTCATGGAGATCGTCTCCGCAATCAAGGATCCGGAACTCGCACAACTCCATCGCGGCGTCTTTTCAAAGTACATGTCGCGCGACGGCGGTCTCGCCGTCGGCATTGTTCCGTCTCACGGCATGCTTCTGTGGTTCATGCAGTTTGACACGCAACGTCATGCTCCTCCGCAGGCGGGGGAAACAGCATCGTTCCTCCGCGATCGGCTTGCCGAATTCCCT
>JBKDPX010000053.1:0-8700 GCA_046342165.1 Phycisphaerales bacterium
CGGCGGACCTTCGCGCTTCTTGAAGCCACCGGGGAACTTGCCCGCGGCGGAGGTCTTCTCACGGTAATCAACCGTCAAGGGGAAGAAATCAATGCCGTCGCGAGGCGCCGAACGAACGACGGTCGCGAGGACCGTGGTTGCGCCGTAGCTGGCCATCACCGCGGCGCTGCAAAGCTTCGCGACGACGCCGGTCTCGAGTGACAGGACACGACCGCCGATTTCGCGCTCGACGCGAATCAGCTTCTCAAAGGGAGGAACGATGTTCACTGACATGGCTTACCGCCTTCTCACATTGGGCCGTGTGCGTTCGAATGGAACTCACGACAGGATCGTGAGCGCGCGATCGAATTCGTACGGCGAACCTTGTTGAAAGGACCGCGGAAGGTGAGGCCTTTGGTGAGGCGGAAGGCAGAAGACAAAATGCGGAATCAAGCCGCGGTTTGTCCACTGCCCTTCGCTTTAGCGGCCTCGGGAACGACACGTTCCGCGATCGCGAAAACGAAATCGGCCCGCGGCGAACACCGCGGGCCGAACAGAATCACTTACGGAGGCCGAGCTTCTGGATCAAGCTCTGGTAGCGCTCAGGGCTGGTGCGCGCCAGATACTTGAGAATGCGGTTGCGACGACCGACCATCATCACCAAGCCACGCTTGCTGTGATAGTCCTTGGGGTGCGCACCCATGTGGCCGGTGACGGAGTTGATCTGGGCGGTCAGCATCGCGACCTGAACTTCCGGAGAACCGGTGTCCGTGCCGTGCGTGCGGTGCGCCTCGACGACCTGCTTACGTTGCTCTGCGGGAATCGACATCTTTTCCTATCCGATACAAAAGGGCTTGT
This sequence comes from Phycisphaerales bacterium, assembly GCA_046342165.1. Taxonomy (GTDB): domain Bacteria; phylum Planctomycetota; class Phycisphaerae; order Phycisphaerales; family UBA1924; genus JBEIUO01. The sequence continues at coordinate 838 of JBKDPX010000053.1, forward strand.
GTGAGTATTAAGGGAGGGAAGGTTAGGCGGGGGAGGAGGGAGAATCCAGAGTTTGAGATCAAATGCGAACGGAATGCGAACGAGAGGGAGTGGGGAATGGGGGAAGGGCAACAGAAAGCTGATAAGCAAGTACTTGATCGCACTTCCAAGTCCTACCCCTACTCCATTGCCCGTTCCCTCGTGCCCATTCCCATTTCTTCGCCCTACTCTCCCCCCCGCCATGCCTCAACTCTCTCCTCGCGTGACCACTTTGAAGCCTTCGGTGACCGGTGCGTTCATGAACCGCGCCAAAAACATGAAGGCGCAGGGGCTTGATGTGCTGTCCTTCGCCGCGGGTGAGCCGGACTTTGACACGCCTCAACCGATTAAGGACGCGGCGATCAAGGCGTTGCTCGCGGGACAGACCAAGTACATGCCGACACTCGGCGATGCCGAGACCCGCAAAGTTATCGCGAAGAAGTTCGTTGATGAAAACGGGATCGTCGGCGTGACGGCGGATCACATCACGATCGGCTCGGGCGGCAAGCACTCGCTCTATGTGCTGTGTCACGTGCTTTTTGATCACCCCAAGCACGGAGACCAGCCGCATGAGTGCGTGTTGCCGGTTCCGGCATGGGTGAGCTATGCGCCGCTTGTGGAACTCGCGGGCGGCAAGATCGTTGAAGTTCCGACGACGGTCGAGTCGGGATTCAAGGCGACCGCAGAGCAGATTCGAAAGGCAATCACACCTCGCACGCGCATGGTGATTCTGAACTCGCCGAGCAATCCGTGCGGCACCATGTACACGCCGGACGAATTGCGCGAAATCGGAAGGGTCGTGGCTGAGGCGGCCAAGACGATTGCGCCGGACATCGTGATTCTCAGCGATGAGCTGTATGAAAAGATCATCTTCGGCGGCATCCCCCACTTCTCGATCGGAAGCATGCCGGAAGTCGCGGATCGCACGATCACGCTGAACGGTTTGTCGAAGGCGTACGGCATGACGGGCTGGCGCGTCGGCTACACATGCATGCCCGGCGAATTCGGTCTGAAGTTCACAAACGCGATGGCGACCTTGCAAGGTCAGATGTCCACGAACATCACGAGCTTCGTGTATCCCGCGATCCGAACCGCGCTGACCGAATGCGGCCCGCAAGTCGAGGAGATGCGCAAGGCGTTCGCGAATCGCGCGAAGGTGATCAACGCTCGACTTTCGCAACTCCCGGGCGTCAAATCGAGCCCCGCAACGGGCGCGTTTTACGCGTTCCCCGATGTCTCGGCGCACTTCGGGAAGACGAGCAAGGGCGGGCGCGCGATCAAGAGCGCGATGGACTTCGCCGAGGCGTTGCTCGCGGAGCACCTCACGGCGTTCGTCCCCGGCGAAGACTTCGGCGGCTGCGGCGGCAACCATGTGCGCATCTCCTTCGCGTGCAGTGAAGAGCAGATCAACAAGGGCATGGATCGCTTCGGCGAGTTCCTCGCCGGCTTGAAGTAAGTTCCGTCTTTACCGTCTGCGCCGACCATGGACGCCTGATAACGTCCGTGTTGCTCTGCGGCAACATTCATCATGAAGCGCATCGAAGGCGATGTCGATGCTCATGACGAATGAACCCCATGGACAGACATCTTCAAGGCGCTCCGGTCACCGGTACTCGCACGCCCCGCACACCCTCGCCCGACGCCACATTCGCGCAGGTTGACGGGGTCGCGCAGTTGGTGGGCAAGCTCACCGATCTGTTGGATGGTTCGATGCGATGCATTGACGCCGCGAAAACGAATGTCGAAAAGACAATCGCCGTCACCGGCCATGCAGCCGCCGATGAAGCCTGCAAACAACTGTCCTTTGCGGCGGAACAACTCAACAAGATGACGGATCTGGTTCGTGGCTCACTGCAAAGCGCATCGAAGCCGATCGGAAGTCCGCTCCTCAGCCGCGCGCGCCCTGTCACGCTCGGCGAAGCGATCCTGCACGCGGTTGACGTCGTCGGTCCACTCGCCCAGCGACATCAAGTCGCCGTGTCCACGCAACTCTGTGATATCGGCACCTCAGCTCCCGCCGGCGGTCTGTACACCGTCGTCCTCAACGGATTGATGAACGCGATCGAAGCCATCGGTCGTCGCGGCGGTCAGGGATGGGTCTGCGTTGAGCTCAAGGAAATCCAAGCCCCGGGAGGCATCGCCTACGGCAAAGACTCTCGCGATTGGTTTGAATTGTCGATCACGGATGACGGCATCGGCCCGCCGGGAATCACCGATCTCTCGCGCGTGTTTGACATGGGATTCACGACCAAGGCCGGCGCATCCGGAATCGGCCTCGCCGTCGCCCGAAGCGTTGTGCAGGGCATGGGCGGTTCGATCGAACTGATCAACGCCGCCGAAAAAGATCATCCCACGCGTCGCGGCGCGATTCTTCGCGTGCGCTTCCCGTCACCTCGTTCGCTGTGAGCATCCGATCATGACATTGAGGATCTCACCATCCACGCATCACGCGCGAGTTCTCATCTGCGATGCGGACTCGCATGCATGTCGCGCGCTGGCCGCAGCGGTCCGTCAATCCGGACACGAGTGCGTCACTTGCGCGACGCCCGCTGAGGCGAGCGAGATTCTCTCGAATCCCGACTGCGGCATCGACGTGACCGTCATCGATCCCGCGACTGCGGACGGCGGCGAAACCGAGCGAGTGCTCAAGAACATCGAACGCACGGGCGCAGGCTGCGCGGTGATCGTGATGACTTCGTACGGAGCGGTCGAAGGCGCGGTGAGCGCGCTTCGATTCGGTGCCGCGGATTATCTCGTCAAACCGATCGTTGATGAAGAGTTCACACAGAGTCTGACGCGCGCGATTGCGCGCCGCGAGTTGCTGAAAGACAACCGCACGCTTCGAAGCGCGCTTGGTCGACAGCATGCGATGGCATCGATCGTCGGTGCGGATCCGCGGATGCAAAAGGTGTATGACATGGTGGGCCAAGTCGCGCACAGCCGCGCGACGGTGCTGATGACCGGTGAAAGCGGCACGGGCAAGAGCCTGATCGCACATGAGATTCACAAACAAAGCGATCGACGCGCGAAGGCGTTTGTCGAGATTTCATGCGGAAGCATTCCTGAAACTCTGCTTGAGAGCGAGCTTTTCGGACATGTCAAGGGCGCATTCACCGGCGCGCATGCGGACAAGGTCGGAAGATTCGAAGCCGCAGACGGCGGCACGCTCTTTCTCGATGAGATCAACAGCGCGTCACCCGCGATGCAGTTGAAACTTCTGCGCGTGCTGCAAGAGCGCAAGTTCGAACCCGTCGGATCAAGTCGCACGAAAGAAGTCGATGTGCGCGTGATTCTGGCGTCGAATCAACCGCTCGAAGCGTTGGTCGCCGCGGGACAGTTCCGTCAGGATCTGTACTACCGAATCAATGTCGTGAATGTCCAGTTGCCGCCTCTGCGCGATCGCAAGGGCGATGTTCCGTTGTTGGCGAATCGATTCCTTGAGCGTCATGCCGCCGAACTTCAAAAGCAGTTCGTCGGATTCGCGCCTGAGGCGATGGATCTGCTGAAGTCTTACGACTACCCCGGAAACGTGCGCGAACTTTCAAACATCGTCGAACGCGCGGCGGTGCTCGCCAAGCGACCGACGATCATGCCCGAAGATCTTCCCGATCATGTCCTCGCCACCCGCTCGGTCGTCAGGCAATCCGAAGGCGCACCGTGGACGCCGATGACGCTGGATGCGGCGTTGGTGGAACCCGAGCGCCGGATCCTCGTCGCTGCGCTCGATGCGAACGGATGGAACAGGCAAAAGACCGCTGAAGTGCTGGGAATCAACCGTGCGACGCTCTACAAGAAGATGCGGGCGCATGGCATGCTGGAAGATCGCCGCCTGGCGGGTTGAGTTTGTCCCGGGCGGGTTTGGTGCGTACATTTCTACCCCTCGGACGAAAGTCCCGGGGACCCTGGGCGTGTGCCGGAGTGGCCAAACGGGGCAGACTGTAAATCTGTTGGCGTAAGCCTACGGGGGTTCGAATCCCTCCGCGCCCATTCAAGAAGAAAGCCTGAGGCCGTTGGCCTTGGGCCGAAGGAAGATTGAAGGAACCGCGCGCTTTTCACCGGCGCGCGGTTTTGCTTTTTGGAGTGGCACTGTCGATGGAAGGGAGTTCTCGCTCGGGCGGAAGGCCCGAGCCACCTTCAGAGGTTCATCAGACATTGAAGTATTTGGCTTCCGGGTGGTGCACGATGATCGCGCTCGTGCTCTGCTCCGGATCGATCTGATAGTTTTCGGTCAGCGTACAGCCGATACGCGCCGGCTCGAGCAGTTCGAAGAGCTTCATCTGATCCGACATGTTGGGACACGCCGGATATCCGAAGGAGTAGCGACTGCCTCGATACTTCTGCGTGAACAACTCTTTCGTCCGCGGCGAATCTTCGCCCGCGATCCCAAGCTCCTGCCGCATGCGCTTGTGCCAGAACTCCGCCAACGCTTCAGCTGTTTCGACTCCCAGCCCATGCAAATAGAGATAGTCCGCGTAGTTGTTCGATTCGAAAAGTTCACGCGCACGCGCGGAAGCATTGGAGCCCATCGTCACGCAATGCATGCCGATCACGTCGGTTTCGGCGCTCGACACGGGCCGGAAGAAATCGGAGATACAGAGTCGACGTTTGTCCGCCTGACGCGGAAACGTGAAGCGCAATCGCTCCGCAGTTCGGTTTTCATCGGCCCAGATCACCAGATCATCACCATCGCTATTGCACGGGAAGTACCCGTACACGACCTTCGGTTCTAAGATCTTTTCGTTTTTGCAAATTGACTTCCACTTCTCAAAGATCGGACGAACCTCATCCTCGATCAGCGCTTCGTATTCCTCATCGGTCGCTGCGCCTTTCTTCATCTGCCATTGGCCTCTGAAGAGCGCCACGGGATTGATGAACGGATAAATGTGATCCAGATCGATACCTGTGACCGTGCGTGTTCCGAAGAACGGCGCCTTGGGAACCAAGTTCGTGATCGAGACATCGCTGCGGACACCGGTGGCGACGACATCACCGCCTTGATCAGCTCTCGCCAGCTTCGCCGCGCGCGTCGTGATGATTTCATCTTCCGCATCAGAGCGCTTCGCCATTCGCGCATCGATTTCCGATGCCAGCTGGCTCTCTTGGCCGCCCACGATCATGTCCATGGTGCGAAGTCCATCGAATGCGTCTTTGCCGTAGTAGCACGCGCCTTGATACACGCTTCGCAGATGCCCTTCGCAGTAGTGGCGCGTCAGCGCGGCGCCGCCGAGAATCACAGGCGGCGTCAACTTGCGATCGTTGAGCTCCTTAAGGTATTCCTCCATCACATTCACGCTCTTAACGAGCAGTCCGCTGAGACCGATCGCATCCGCCTTGTGCTCGCGCCACGCGTTGATGATGTCGGGGATCTGTTGCTTGATGCCGAGATTGATGACTCGATAGCCGTTGTTGGTCAGAATGATGTCGACGAGATTCTTGCCGATGTCATGGACATCACCCTTGACGGTCGCAAGTACGAGTGTGCCCTTGGCCTGACCGTCGACTCGTTCCATCAATGGCTCAAGCTTCGCGACCGCGAGTTTCATGACCTCCGCACTCTGAAGCACGAACGGCAACTGCATTCGTCCGCTTCCGAAGAGTTCGCCGACCGTCTTCATGCCATCAAGCAGATGGTCATTGATGATCGCCAGCGGAGTGAAACGCTCGAGCGCGCGCTTGAGCGTGTCGTCGAGTCCTTCCTTTTCGCCGTCGATGATGTGCGCACGCAGCGCCTCCTCCACCGTCAACGCTTTGGCCTCGCGCTTTGCGGTTTGTCCCGCCTCCGCATCTTTGAAGAGTTCCACGAAGGCCTGCAGGGGATCGAATCCCTCGCGGCGACGGTCGTACACCAGATCCAGAGCGGCGTTCCAATGCTCGTCGCTGATGCGCGTGCGCGGCAGAATCTTGCTGAAGTGCACGATCGCGCTCGTCAGTCCGGCCTGAGTCAATTCATGCAAGAACACGGAGTTCAGCACCACACGCGCCGCGGGCTTGAGTCCGAACGAGCAGTTCGAGAGCCCCACCGTCGTCTGGCAGTTCGGGAACGAATGCATGATGCGCCGTACACCCTCGATGGTCTCGGCGCCCGAGCGACGGTCCGACTCCATGCCCGTCGAGATCGGAAGAACGAGCGGATCGAACATGATGTCTTCCGCCGCAAGACCGTGAACCTTCACGGCGCGCTCGAACCCGCGCGCCGCGATTGCGAGCTTTCGCTCCGCCGTTCGCGCCATCGACGCTTCTTTGTCTTCATCGATCGATCCGATCACCAACGCCGCGCCGTACTTGAGCGCGAGTTGACACATCGTGTCGAACTTATGTTCGCCGTCCTCGAAGTTCGCCGAGTTGATGATGCACTTGCCGGGGCTGTGCATCAGTCCGGCTTCGATCGTCGCGATCTGCGTCGAATCGAGCATCAGCGGCACATTCACCTGCCGGACCAAACGACGCACGATCTCCGACATGTCGCGCGCATTGTCGCGGCCGGCGTAATCCACGTTCAAATCGAGCACGTGCGCGCCATCGTGTCGCACTTGCTCGCGCGCGAGAGACACGATGCCGTCGTAGTCCTCGGTTTCCAGCAGTTTCTTGAACGCGCGGCTTCCGGATGCGTTCATGCGCTCGCCGACGATCAGAATCGAGTTGTCCTGCCGATACGGCGTCGGACTGTAGAGACTCGTGACGCTCGCCTCGGGCACGATCGGTGCGGGCGCATCAACGATCAACGCCTTGCCGCGCGTGCGACCCGCTCGTTCGAGAGACTCCACTTCATCGGCGATCGCCTTGATGTGCGCGGGACGCGTGCCGCAACATCCGCCGACGATACCAACGTCGTCGTGCGCGAGAAACTCCTCCATCGCCGCGGCGAAATCCTGTGCACCGAGCGGAAACTCCGTTCGTCCGTCGACGAGCACGGGCAGTCCGGCGTTCGGCATGACGCTCACGCGCCGGGGCGCATCGATTCCGGGCATTGTGCCCATCGCCGGCCAGTGACGCGCAAGCCAACGCACATGATCTTTCAGTTCAACGGGACCCGTCGCGCAGTTCAGCCCCAGAGAGCAGATCGGGAAACTCGAGAGTGCGTGCGCCGCCGCGGCGATTTCACTTCCGAGCAGCATCGTGCCCGTGCTTTCGATCGTCACGGAGACCATCAGCGGAACATCGACGGGAGTCTTGCCGCGATCAGCGAGTGCGCTGATGATGCCATTGAGCGCGCACTTGATCTGAAGGAGATCTTGGCAGGTTTCGATGATGAAGCAATCGACTCCGCCGTCGATGAGGCCGAGCGCCTGCGCGCGGTAACTGTCATGCATCGAACGCCAATCGATGTTGCCGAGCGTGATCAGTTTCGTTCCGGGCCCGACGCTGCCTGCGACAAAGCGAGGCTTGATCGAATCGGAGTATTTCGCCGCGGCTGATTTCGCGAGTTCAGCGGCGGACTTATTGAGTTCATACGAGCGCGATTGGAGATCGAACTCCGCGAGCACGTGCGGCATACCGCCGAAGGTGCAGGTTTCGAGCACATCGCAACCGGCTTGAAGGAAGGACTCATGGATCGCGCCGACGACATCAGGGCGCGAAGCGACGAGGATCTCGGTGCAGTTCTCGCAACCGCAGTAATCGCGATCGACGGAGAGTTCGTAGGTGTGGGTTGCGGTCCCCATGGCACCGTCGAAGACGAGGCGGCGTTTGGCGAGGTGTTGCAGGAAGAGGCTGGGCATGGTGTGCGGAAGATCGACAGTCCGAACCTCCGCCCCGGGCACAAACCGGGCGACGCGAGGCCGACTTTCACGGCGGGTTCAACATTTCATCCGCTCATGCGGATATATGGATGAAGGTAGGCGGGCG
>JBKDPX010000054.1:0-3850 GCA_046342165.1 Phycisphaerales bacterium
CCCGATCCGGAACGGCTACATCACCTGTCTACAGAGGATTGAATCGGCCAAAACCGCCTTGTTTGCGTACTCAAGCTGGCTTCCTGCAGGCAATCCCCGTGCCAATCGCGTCACCTTCACAGGGTGGTGCTTCAGCGCTCCTGCCACGAACAACGCGGTTCCATCCCCTTCGATCGTGGGATTTAGGCCCAAAATGACTTCGTTGACGGAATTTCCGCTCGCAACCGATCGCTCCAGACGGTTCAACAACGCATCGATCGTTAGCTCGTCCGGACCGACTCCCTCCAGAGGGCTCAGTCGGCCCATCAAGACGTGATACAGGCCTCGATACATACCGGTTTGTTCGAGTGCGATGACATCCTTGGGTTGCTCAACGACCAAGACCGTCGCGCGATCCCGCGAGTCATCGCAGCAGATGTCGCAAGTGCCGCCATCGGAAAGGTTCCAGCACGACGGACAATGGCCGATCGTCGCTTTCACTTCTTGAATCGCGTTCGCCAGCGGCAAAATCTCGTCTTTCGACGACTTGAGCACGAAGAACGCCAATCGCTCCGCCGATCGACGTCCGATCCCCGGCAACCCCGAAAACTGCTGAATCAGCCGTTCCACAGCCTTCGGATATGCCGCCGCTCGCCGCGGCCGATCCGATGGGTTGTTCTGCGATTCTGGCATGTCGAACGATAGGCGCAAGTCAAAAAGCACATCGCTCGTTTGTATTGTGTTTGGAGTATTCCGAGATTCCGGAATCGTCGGTATACTCAGAGCGCGTGGGGGGGTCGGAGTATCCAGTTCGTGACGGTGAAGCGTGCCTTCTCTCTCCTTGAAGTGCTGGTCAGTATCGCGGTCGTTGCGGTGCTGATGTCGCTGCTGTTGCCCGCGTTGGTTCGCGCGCGTGATGCGGGCTATCGAACCGTCTGCGGCCACAACCTTCGCCAACTTTTCCTCGGATGGGACTCATTCCTTGCCGCCAACAAGGAGTCTTTTCCCAAAGCCGAAACACAGCCCGAGTGGTACTACGGAGGCGTCGACTTCCCTGTCGGTTCCGAAGTCCCCGTGCTTGCCTCTGATCGCCCGATCAATCGCTTCATCACACAAAATACTGATCGTGATGTTTCGCAGTTGACGGACATCTTCCGCTGTCCCGCCGATCGTGGCGTCTTCCGCCGCGGCGAGACGATGAGGGGCGAAACTCCGACAAGCGTCTTGCCCGCGGGTTCATGCTACAAGCAATACGGCAACAGCTATCGCGCGAACGGCATGCTGATGAACTCGACGCTCGCCGGAATCGATCGGAGAGGCCGCGCCTTGCAGGCCTCCGAAATCAAGAGCGACCTGAGTCGACTGCTGATCACCGGAGACAGCGCGTGGTACTACGCCACACGCGAGACAGGTGACGCCGAGCACGGACTCGAAGCGGGCTGGCATCGGGCGAAAGACTCCGGAAACGCGCTGGCGGCCGACGGCTCCGTCCGCTTCATCGACTTCGCATCAAGCGAAGGCGCATCGATGACCGTCACGCCTCGTCCGTAATCTAAACAAAACTAACAAGATCGGCTTCGCACCCGATGTCGGCGCAAAGTCGCCTTATGCGTGATATTGTTCCGCATGAGCAGCGGATACGACTCGTACACGTCACCACTCGCCGCCCGCAACGCCAGCGAGGAGATGTTGCGTCTGTGGTCGCCACGGCACAAGTTCGACACATGGCGCAGGATCTGGCTCGCCGTCGCGGAATCGCAGAGTGAGCTCGGTCTGCCCGTCATGAAGTCGCAGGTGGACGAGTTGCGCCAAGTCGTCTCGCGCGGTATCACCGATGAAGAACTGCGCGCCGCGGAAAAGTACGAGCGCGAATTGCGCCACGATGTGATGGCTCATGTGCACGCGTTCGGAGATTCATGCCCCGGCGCCAAAGGCGTGATTCATCTCGGCATGACGAGTCAGGATGTCGTCTGCAACGCCGACCTCATGATCATGCGCGATGCGATCCGTCTGATCACCGTCAAGATCATTCGCGCCGTACATGCGCTCTCGATGCAAGCAAAGACGCACATCGCATCGCCGACGCTCGCCTTCACGCACTACCAAGCGGCGCAACCCGTCACGGTGGGGCGCCGCTTCGCCGAATGGGCATACGAGCTCAATCTCACCGCCGATCGACTCATCGCGCTCAACGAGCGATTCCGATTCAAGGGTTTTCGTGGCGCAACGGGTACACAAGCTTCATACCTTGCGTTGTGTGAGGATGACCATGACAAAGTCGACGAGCTTGAAGCGGCGATCGTCCGCAGACTGCTTGGTGAGCAAGCGCCTTCCGGCGACGATGATCAGATCGCCGCGCAAATCGCCGCAAGCGTCGGCTTCACGGGTGAATCGGCGGCGTTCCTTGCCGCGGCGATGAAGCACGGTTCATCCTCATCCGGCTACCTCATGAACAACACGCACGCGCTGGTCACGCAGAACTACCCGCGCGTGCACGATGCGTTCGTGCTGAGCGATCTCGCGGCGGCGGCGGCGGTGTTGCACAAGATCGCGACCGACATTCGATTGCTCAGCAACCGCAAGGAACTCGACGAGCCGTTCGAAAGCAAACAGATCGGCAGTTCGGCGATGCCGTACAAGCGCAATCCGATGCGCAGCGAGCGAATCTGCGGTCTTGCGAGATTCGTGATGAACATGGTGGGCAATGCGTTTGACACCGCCGCGACGCAGTGGCTCGAACGCACGCTTGACGACAGCAGCAACCGTCGTCTGTCATTGCCGGAAGCGTTTCTTGCGCTCGACGGCGCGCTCGATCTGATGCACAACGTCGCGAGCGGATTGATCGTGCACGACGCGATGGTGCGCCGGAATCTGATGGCCGAACTGCCGTTCATGGCGACCGAAAACATCCTGATGGAGTGCGTGAAACTCGGCGGTGATCGCCAGCACTACCACGAGTTGATCCGTCAGCACGCGCAAGCCGCGGGCATGCGCGTGAAACAGGAAGGACTCGACAACGATCTGCTCGAGCGATTGAAGAATGACACGAGCTTCCACGGCAAATCGCGTGGCGGCTCGTTGTCCGGCGAGTTGAACTGGGAGGGCCTGCTGGATCCCAAGCGATACGTTGGACGAAGCGTCGAACAAACCGAACGCTTTCTGACCGCAATCGCCGACCCGATCCACGCGACCTACGGCGAGGAAATCAACAACCTGGGCCAAGGCACGGTGCGGGTGTAGATTCATTCGTCGACGGATCATCGCTGAAGTGGCTTGCGCGTCCCGCGCAAGGGTGCACACGGGCGTCCCGCCCGTGGATGATTATCGCGGAACGTCAACCCGAACTTTTCTTTCCGGCCCAACGCCAATTCACCAGTCCTGCGACGATCGGATTGCTCACTACATATTCGATACTCTGATGGAGATCTTCCGGACCGCGAATCAGGTGATCGAAGTACTCGCTCTGCCAGACGCGTCCTCCGTTTCCGGTTCTTCTCCCGATCATGTGAGAGGAGAAACTCTTCCAACCATGGATGATCGACGGCAGTGAACAGTCGCGAAACGGTCGTATCACCGCGTGGACATGATTCGGCATCACGGCCCAAGCCAGCAATGAGAATCGCACGCCGTCGAAGTGGGACATCGTCTGAAGCATGAGATCCGCCAGTGTCGGATCATTGAAGATGCACGAGCCGCTACCAGCGTTCAGCAAATCATCGAAACGGCGATGCATAATGCGTGCGATGTCGATCCGCTCTCGCATGGATGGATTGCCCGCAATCGTTCGAGTCGTCTCGTCACGAATTCGCTTGAGTTGTTGGCGAGCGTGCAGAGGCAGAGCGTCCGCCAGTCGAAATGTGACGCTGTAGGT
>JBKDPX010000055.1:0-8744 GCA_046342165.1 Phycisphaerales bacterium
GACTCCGAATCCGGCGACTTCACCTTCGAACCGGCGCCCTATGACGTGCACTTCGCGACGACCGCCTCATGCGAACCCGATGAGTCATGCGGTTCAACCACCAATTCCCGTAGCGTGTTCTACAAGTTCGTGCCGGCTCACGATGGATTGATCAACATCGACACGGTGGGAAGCAGTTATGACACCGTGCTGTCCGTTCACAGCGGTTGCGGTCTCACCTACTTCATTCCTCCCAGCAGCTTCGGTTGTATCCAGCCCACGCAGTATGCGTGTGATGACGACAGCGGACCCGGTTTGTTGTCCTCGATCCAATCTCTACCGGTGAGTGCGGGCGCCACTTACATCATCGAAGTCTCCACTTGGGGCACTTCCGCAGCCAATGTCGCGCGAATTCTCGACTTCAACTTCGCGTACTTCGGCACCGTGCCGTCGAACGATCACTGTGATTCCGCGATCGTGATTCCCGGCGCCAACACTTCGGGGGGTATCACCAATTACTCCGATTCCATGGATGTGTACTACACGGACTCATCGTACTGTGATCCGACCGCGCCATGCGTGTCCGCCGGCTTCGGTCCGCGTCACACCGTGTGGTACTCGTTCACTCCCGCGATGAACGGTGCGATCAATCTGAGCACCTCCGGAAGCGGATATGACACCGTGCTGACCGTGCAGGCCGGTTGCCGCTATCTCTCCAACTTCTTCTGCTTCGGCCCGACGGCTCAGTATGGCTGCAATGACAACATCAGCACGACGAACCTCGGTTCGCAGATGCTCGGCATGCCCGTGGTCGCAGGAACGACCTACTACTTCATGGTCGCAGCCAAGAGCGAGATGACGCCGGTGTCCGATTCGATTCTCGACTTCTACCTGCAGTACGCCGCCGATGTTTGCCCCGCGGATTACAACGGCGACGGCGCCGTCGACGGCGATGATGTGATCTCCTTCTTCGCCGCTTGGGACTCGGCTGATCCGGGCGCGGATGTCACCGGTGACGGCAGCGTCGACGGTGATGACGTGATCTCGTTCTTCTCAGCCTGGGACAGCGGCTGCTGATCAAAATCCGGTTGCTTTCAGGCGGCCCGATGGAACCAACCGTCGGGCCGCTTTGTTTTTATGTGCCGCGATTCATCCAGGTGATCGAAATCTGCAGCGTCGTCGCGATCGACACCCAGATCAGATACGGGATCTGCGCCCACATCACCAATCGCGAATGAGGCCGTACGGCGATCATCATCCACACGATCGTCGCGAACACGATCAGGATATCGATCGTCGCCAGCGGCAGATTCCGCAGTCCGAACTGAATCGGCGTGAACGCGAGATTCGCGAGCAGATTGATCGAGAACGGAATCATCACCCGCCACGGCATCCGCTTGCGTGCCGATTGCACCAGCACGAACAGAAAACTTCCCGCGATGATCGGATAGAGGATCGTCCAAATCACCCCGATCGTCGCGGGTTGCGGTGTCCACCCCGGTTTTGAAAGTCCGTTGTACCATGTCATCCAATCCATGCTCGTGCTCCTGATTTCATCGTAAGGCTTACGAAGCCTGACATTGATTGAAATCTGCTATTCTGCTCTCATGAATTCGCAGTCCTTGCTGTCCTTGCTGCTTGTCGTCTTCATCGTCGGCGCCGGCGCGGCGGGAGTCATCTTCACGATCAAGCGGCGGCGCGCTGTTCGGGAGGGCGATTTCGTTCGATGTAAAAATTGCGGATATGATGTTCAGGGATTGCGCATCGCCGATAGCGAGCCCTCCTTGTGTTCCGAATGCGGTACACCGCTTTTTCCTTCCGCGGTTCGTCGACAATCCGCCTGGGTCACGCGTCGCGCAAGCGTCGTCTCTCTCCTGCTCAGTCTCAGTGGCATGCTTGCGTTCTTGGTTTGGAACGGCGGAAACTGGTCTCAAAACACCCGGTTGTTGCCTACCCCGGCGCTCATCCTCCAATCAAAGATCGACACCGCCGATCGCTGGGGAACGATCAGCGAACTCGCGGCGCGGGGAACTCGAGGCGAACTGAGTGCCGATCAGTTGGGTGTTCTTGCAGCGAGAGGTCTTGACATTCAGGCTTCGGACAGGCCCTGGAAGTACGAGTGGGGCGACTTGATCGAGCAGGCTCGCGCTGCGGGACGGATCGATGATCAAACTTGGATATCTTACATCGAAAGGGCTATCGTCGCGGACTTCGAGCCCGAGCGGGAAGCCGTGATTGGCAAGCCGATCGTGATGCAAGTGGGCCTCGGTGCCGACCGCGGATCCGGAAACGGCAGATGGGTGGGTTCCGTCACTGCGGAAATCAAGTACGGTGGCGTCGGTGACGATCAGGCATTCGCGCGGTTTCTTCTGTCAGTTCCGGGCCGCGGAAGGGGGGCGAACACATTTCCCAGACAACTTCCGGAGGGCCTCGCGCCGGGAGATCATGTCATCTCCACGACGATCAAAGTGCGTATGTTCGAGACCATGGGGGATCTGGAGCGCAGCGCATTGATGCACGAGTTCGAGCGAACGCTCGAGAAGCCGCTGCGTGTTCACGCCGCCGGTTATGAAACGCATCGATTCAAGTTCGACGCGGCGACGGCGGAACGAATCGCCGCCGCGGTTCGGATCGATCGGATCGCGCTGCGCGAAGTCGGCGGTGATGTCATGGCCTCGATCTCTTTCGCATTTTCTGATCTGCCGATTGCGGTGGGATTCGAGGTGAAACTGCGCGTCATGAACGAAAGCCGAGTCGTGATCGAGGAACCGCTGGGCCTCCTGCCGATGTTCGCCGTACCGGCGGGCCATACGAGTGCGGCGCCGCGCTCATACCCGTTGAAGGACGCGCGTCCCTTGATAGCGGCCCTCGCGAAAGCGAAGAACAAAGTTGAAGTCGTGCTCGTGCCGAATCTCGATGCCGCGAAATCCCAGCCCAATCTCAACGAGATCTGGGGCGGCGAACCGATCGTGATTCCGGGGATTACCGTGGATGTGGATCCGAAGTTCGCAAACTCGAACACCCCTTGATCGCTACGCTTCATCATGCCCTTTGATCCCAACCCTAGATCATCCGTCGGTGCGATTTCAGGTCCGCAGAAGTTTCTTCGTGACGCCGTCGATGCTCACTTGGCCGGCAAGACCGACATCGCCGTGGATCTTGCTCGTCAAGCGCGTGCCGGAGGCGGAAAGTTGGCTGTCGACGCCGATGTTGTGATCGCGGAAGCGCTCTTTCGCGCCGCGCGGATACCGGAACTCAAAGCCCATCTCGAAAGCGTCGGCGAATTCAAAAACGACCGCCGTTGGCTGCTGATGTCCGCACGCGCCGAGCGCGCCGCCAAGGGTGACTTCGCACAATGCGAACGCTGGCTTCTCACGATCTTGAATCAGAACATTCCCGATCATGTCGAGCGCATGGCTTCGTTCGAACTGATCGCAATCTACGAGAAAAGCAAGCGTCATGATGAATCGTGGATGATCGCCACACGCGCCCATTCAAGAACGCAGCAGCGATTCGATCTTGACGGGTTCGTGAACGCGCTTGCCGCGACCGCGAAGGCCGCGGAATCCGGCAGACTCGCTCGCGCACGCAAGGCGTCTCGTCCCGCGAACCGCACCGCGTTCATTTTCGGTATGCCACGCAGCGGTACGACATTGATCGAGCAGATGCTCGACTGCCATCCGCTCGTGCGGGGCATCGGCGAGTTGTCCGTGCACAGCTTGTTCGAGAACGCGATCGGATTCGAAGGCGCACCGCTGTCATCGGGTCGGCCGTCGATGTGGCCCGAGGCGATGTTCCACGTCAGCGCGAACACGCTTGATCGCTGTCAGCTCGAATACCGCCAGATGACGCGAGACAAACTGAAACTCTCGCCGAACATCTGGACTTTGGACAAAACGGTGTTCCCCGCACTCAAGCCGATGGTCTTCGGTCCGGTGTTTCCGGGTTGCCGCGTGATCAGCGTGAAACGCGATGCGCGCGACAACGCCGTGAGTCTGTATTTGAACAATTTGAATCCGGATGTCGACGGCGCGTGGTCGTGGACCACATCGCTTGACACGATTCGAAGCGTGATCCTGGCCCAGCGCAAGTACACGCCGACGATTCTGAAGGGACTGGATATTCCGATGTTCGAAACAAGCATGGAAAAGATCGTCGAAGACACGGAAGTGCAAGCCAAGGGCATGGTCTCGTTGCTCGGTCTTGAGTGGAACCCTGCGTGTTTGCACCCCGAGAAGAACCAGCGCATCGTTCACACCCTCAGTCACGAGCAGGTTCGTCGGCCGATCAACCGCGATGGCATGGGGCGATGGAAGAATCACGCGAGCCGATTTGATTCCGGCTGGGACGAACTCGAGTAAGGTCCGAACACGCAATAGTGTCTCTCGCCGGCAGCGATTTTCCGGCATTGACCAAGGGATTTCTCGGACTCAAGTGGCTTGCGATCACTATTTCCGTGGCGAACCCTTCGCAGGTGTGGTACAACATTGCGGGGTTCCGGCGCCGCGACGCAGCGGTTGCCGGCTGGTTCTCGTCGGAATCAAGGGATCGATTGATATGAAAAACAAGTTGCGTTTTGTTGCATCGCTCTCCGCCATGGCGATTTTCGCGGCGAGCGGCATGGCCATCACACCGGGCGTGGACCACGAAGTCCCGGCGACCACGCACAGCCAGGCATCGCTCAATAAGTTGCTCGAAGCCGCGCCGGGCGTGCGCTTCCTCGACATTCAAGGGATGCTCAAGCGTGTTTACGGCCCCAACATGTCGGCCGGCATGACGGGTGTGCAGTCCGTGCAGACCTTCATCAACGATTACTCCGGAATGTTCGGCGTGACACCGGCCGAGCTCGAGGCGTGGGCGCTGTGTGCACACGGCGGCAACATGATTCCGCTGATGCCCGGTGACGACGGCGTGCCGAAGTTCACGCTTCACACCTACCGCCAAGTCATCGATGGCGTGCCCGTGTACCGCTCCGATCTGCGCCTTCTGACCCGCAACACGCGCATCAACGACCTCGTGTGGGTCGGCAACGCGCTTCGTCCGATGGGTGGCTGGACGATGGACGCTGCGGTTCGCGCGAATCCCAACACCAAGGCCGCGATCGATGCGGCGCAGAAGGCGTTCCCCGAGTTCGTCGGCGGACGTTTCACGACTCCCGAACTGACGGTGTACGCAGGCGCCGAGTACGAGCAGCTTGCTCCGAAGCTCGCGATCAAGTTCACGGCGGAATCCGGCGTTGAATCATGGCAGGCGGGCTACGCCAAGCGCGAGTTCGTCGCCGATGCCAAGACGGGCGAGATCCTGTTCTCCGAAAACGGAATCTTTCACGTTGACGTGAGCGGTCGTGTCTCGGGTGTCGCGACCCAAGGTCTTCGCGCCGCGGAATGCGATCCTGAAACCGATCAAGGCATGCCGTACGCGTTGGTGACCATCGGTTCGCTTACAACGTACGCGGATCGCCTCGGCAACTACACGATGACCGGCGTTCCCGCTGGTTCGTACACCGCGGCGAGCGGCCCGCGCGGCCGCTTCTTCGCCACCTACAACCCGACGAACATCGTCGCCGACACATCGGCCGCGGCGAACACCCCCAATGTGCAGTTGAACGCCGCGAACACCGATCAAGTCGTGCGCGCCGGCGTCAATGCGTATCTGCAGGCCAACGTGGTCCGTGACATGATCCTGTCGGCGAGCCCGTCCTATCCGACGATCGCGGCCCAGACCAACTTCCGCATCAACGTGGCCGTGAGCGGAACGTGCAACGCGTTCTACAACGGCACATCGATCAACTTCTACAACTCGGGCGGCGGATGTAATAACACAGCGTTCTACGATGTCGTTCACCACGAGTTCGGACACCATGTCGTCGCGTCCGGCGGTTCGGGCCAAGGCCAGTACGGCGAAGGCAAGAGCGACTGCATGGGCGTCATCATCTCCGATCAGCCGATTCTCGGCTACGGATTTCAGACCTGCTCGGGTGGCATTCGTACCGCGGCGAACACCCTGCAGTATCCGCAGGACGCTTCGGTCGCCATCCACACCGCTGGCCAATTGATTTCCGGTTGCGTGTGGTCCACGCGCAATCGCATGGTCGCGGCGGGTGTCAGCGGATACCAGACGATCCTTCAGCGCTTGTGCGTGAACGCCGTCCCGCTCCACACGGGCACGATGATCGCACCGGACATCACCGTTGACTGGTTGACCCTCGACGACAACGACGGCAACATCAACAACGGCACTCCGAACTACACCTACATCAACGACGGCTTCACCGAGCACAACATGGACGGTCCGGCGATCAGCCTGATCGACTTCACCTTCCCGGACGGTTTGGCCGCCTCGACGATCACCCCGGGCGTCGCCAAGACCATTCGCGTGAATGTCGTTCCTCTGGGCGCCACGCCGGTCGATAACACCGGAACGCTCACCTATCGCATCGGCAGCGGTTCGAACACCACCGTGCCGATGACGCGTATCGCGGCGAATCAGTACATCGCCACGATCCCCGCGCAGTCTTGCGGTTCTCAGATCACCTATTCGTTCGCGGCGCAGGCTGTGGGCGGATCCACGGTCGTCAGCCCCGCCGGCGCACCGGCGCTCGGCTACAGCACGATCGCCGCGACGGGTTCGACCGTTCGATTCGCGGATAACTTCAACACCAATCGCGGCTGGGTCGCGACCAATACGCCGGTCGGAACCGCGACGGCTGTGGGGAACTGGAGCCGCGGCGCGCAGCTCGATACCAACGGCGCCGCACCCGCGAGCGACTACGACGGTTCGGGCCAGATGTACTCGACGGATCCGCGTGCGGGTACATCGGTCGGTCAGTACGACGTTGACAACAACATCGTGGTGCTGACGAGCCCGACGATGGATGCCTCAGGCGGAGCGGCGCAGATCTCGTACGCTCGTTGGTTCAGCAACAACGCGGGCGCAAGCCCCGATGACGATCGATTCCTTGTCGAAGTCTCGGGCAACAACGGAACGAGCTGGTCCGTGCTGGAGCAGGTCGGCCCCAACGGCGGCAATGAACAGCACGGCGGTTGGTACTACAAGACTTTCAATGTTCCGGCTGCCGCGGCGACCAATCAGTTCAAGATCCGCTTCACGACCGCGGACAACGTGGTGGTGGCGCCGCTCACGACCAACGCGGGTAGTGTGTTGGAAGCGGCGGTTGACGCGGTGGAATTGCGCGTGCTCGAATGCGGCGCACCCCCGTGCCCGGCGGACGTCACCGGCGACGGCAGCGTCGACGGCGATGACGTGATTGCATTCTTCAGCAGTTGGGACGCGGGCAACCGCGACTACAACGGGGACGGTTCGACCGACGGCGATGACGTGATCGCCTTCTTCGGCGACTGGGACACCGGCTGCTGAGAAAAAGTAGCTTCGGCCTCCGGGCCGAAGAGTCAAAGCGGGCCTCCGGGCCCGCTTTTCTTTTTCCCGCGCTGGAATCTCATTTCTGCCAGATCAGCGGAGCAATCCCATCCCACAACATCGATTCTGCGACATGCTCGACTCATGTTCATCCGGCTCTGAGTCAAAAACTCCAACGCTCTCCTGATCAATCGATTCTTCCGCAATATATGAACCGTTCGAATCTCAAAGACCGAACGAATGCCAGATTCATGACGGAGCAGCTGTGCGCGAGCCGTGGCTCGCGATCCTCGTTTCCGTTATTTTCGACGATTTATGTGAGGAATCACGGTTGGAGTCGTTTACACTCGATCGGATCGGAGCCGTCTATGAAAATCAACATCGCCACGCTCGCGCTGTCATTGATCGCAGGTACAGCTGTCGCGCAGCCGGTCCTCGTCGCGTCGAACACCACGATCAATCCCGGTGACACTTTGATCAGCGGTGTGCCGCTCGCCACCGCCGAGATCACGGTCCGCGGCGCCACGCTCACCATCAATGGTGAACACACCATCGCTTCTTTGATCGTCGAAGCATCAAGTCCGACACAGGCAGGATTTGTAACCCACTCCGTGCAGAACACCTACACGGATTCCTCAGGAGCTTCAGCCAGCGGCGCCGCGCTGACAGTGACCGGCGATTGCATCATCCGCGGAGTAGTCGGCACGCTGCCTGCGAGTTCGATCAATGTTTCCGGGCGCGGTTTTGTGGCGGGCTTCGGACCGGGATCCAATGCAATCAGCGGAGGCTCACAATCAGGTGCCTCGCACGCGGGTCGCGGTGGTGTGGGTGCCGCTCGCGAAAGTTCACCGTGCTACGGCTCATATCTCTTGCCGCGAGAACTTGGATCAGGGTCCCCCAAAGATTGCAATTCGGGTGCGACAGGCGGCGGAGCGTTCATGTTGACTGTCGGCGGTACATTGACCGTCGACGGCTCCATCAAAGCAAATGGAGATACGCCGCCTTCATGTGCCGCGGGCGGATCTTCCGGCGGAAGCCTGTTGATCAGCGCGAACACGCTTGCCGGATCAGGCACAATCTCAGCCAACGGATCCATGAGCGCGCGAAGTGACGCCGGTGGCGGAGGCGGTGGTCGAATCGCGTTGTATTACGCGACGGATGTGTTCACCGGGTCCGTCGAGGCCTTTGGTGGAGTCGATCCGACAGCAAACAACGCGCGACGCGGTGGTGCAGGCACCATCTGGATCAAGCCTGTTTCCTCAGCAGGCACGCTCGTGATCGACAACAACGGAAACAGCGGCGAAACGACTGATCTTGCCGGCAACTTCGAGGTTGCGGGCGATGTCATGATTTCCCGCGGCGCCCAACTCGGACATTTCGTCGGTGAT
>JBKDPX010000056.1:0-2787 GCA_046342165.1 Phycisphaerales bacterium
TCCCGAGGATGCCGGCGTGATCAGTCTGCTCATGGAGTTGTCGGCTGAGTTCCTCCCGCTTCATCCGGTGAACATCGCGCGAGCGAACGCCGGCAAGCGCATCGCATCAATGGCTTGGATTTGGGGACAGGGCGTCAAGCCTGAAGTTCCCTCATTCAAGCAGAGATTTGGTTTGACGGGATCCATGATCACATCGGTCGATCTTCTCGCCGGTATCGCGGCGTACATCGGATGGAAGCGACTCCCTGTGGCGGGATTGACGAGTTACCACGACACGGATTATCGCGCACAGGGCCTCGCCACTGTGGAAGCGATCGACGACTTCGATGTCGTCTGCACCCATGTCGAAGCGCCGGATGAAGCCTCGCATCAGGGAGATTGGAAGACCAAGGTCGCATCACTCGAGGCGATCGATGAGCATGTCGTCGCGCCGATCATCAAGAAGTTGCTTCAGTTCGGCGATCCCGAGCGTGATTCACACGCCCGTGGTTGGCGTGTGCTCGTGATGCCCGACCACTTCACATTGTGCTCGACCAAGAAGCATGACGCGACACCCGTGCCGTTCTTGATGGCCGGAGCGTGGGTGCGGTCCATGGTCAAAAGACCGTTCACGGAAGAAGGCGCGGCTTCAAGTGATCTTCGGATTGAGCATGGGCATGATCTCATGGAATACTTCCTCAAGGGCGGTCGACCGAATGTCAGAAATCCATGAGCGATGCGAAAGATCAATCCTCGTTTGTGCCGGAGTTGGGTGCGGATGTCCCGCCGCTGGATGTGGTGACTTCCGATCCCGCGCCGCGCCGCGGGATCATCGATGGGCCGCGATTCATCGATACCGTGGATGACGATGCCGATCTCACGGATATCGGATTGCCGGAACCTGTGTCAACCGACGACGAAGACCGTGAACCTGAATCCGTGGAGATATTGATTCTCCCGTTGCTCGCGAGCGCAAAGCATGTGGTGCGGATCGCCGCGGGCGCGTTGGCGGTTGCGATCGTTCTTTCAGCGGTCACCGCCGCGGAATCAGCCGTCGTCTCGGTGTTGTGGACGATTCTTTATTCGTTGATCAGTGTGATCTCAGTTCGTCTTGCGCTGAGTGCGGGCGCGCATTTCACGGGAACGCGCATCGTCGATTCGCGTGAGGCGTGGCACCTCGCCGCGCTGGGCGGAATGAGCGGAGTGCTCGGGGCGAATGTTCCGACTCCGATTCCGGGTGGCGTGGGCGGCGTGTTGATCGGAGTCGCGTTGTTCATGACATCGTTGCGTTGCTTCGTGAAGCGATCGATGCGGGATCTCTGCATCATCGGCATCAGTCATGTCATGATGTTGGTTTGCGCGTATGTGATCATCGCCATTTGCACCAAGGTGATCGGCTCGGTGGTGGGGGCGTGATGTCGACGGCCCGTACGGACGCAATCGATCTGTTTGTCGCCCGATTCGGGAAGGCGCCCGCAAAGACATGCTCGGCGCCCGGTCGCGTGAATCTGATCGGCGAGCACACGGATTACAACCAAGGATTCGTGCTTCCGTTGATCATCGACAAGCGCTGTTTTGCCGCCGGTGATCGCGGCGGTGACGCGGGGTTCGTCGAAGTGACCTCTCGAGAGTTCGGCGAGACTGTCCGCTTTCGAATCGGCGATGACGCCATGCGAAAGCGCGGCTGGGCGGCGTATGTCGCGGGTGTCGTGGCGCAGATCAATGCACGCAAGAGCCTTCGTGACGGACTGCGAATCTCGATCGCGGCGGATATCCCGGTTGGCGCAGGACTCTCGAGTTCAGCGGCGCTCGAAGTCGCCGTTGCGCGATTGATTTGTGAATTGTCGGAGTTCGAACTCGACGGGAAGGCGTTGGCGAAGTTATGCATGCGTGCGGAGCACGATTATGCGGGAGTGCCGTGCGGCTTGATGGATCAGGCGGTCGTGAGCGCCGGTCGCGAAGGTTTCGCGATGCTGATCGACTGTCGAGATGAGTCGTTTGAACATATCCCATTGCCGCCCGGATTTGAGTTGCTGATCCTGGACAGCGGCGTGAAGCATGCGCATGGCGGGGGAGAGTTCCGCAAGCGGGTGGAGGAGTGTGCGCAAGCCGCGGTTGCGCTCGGAGTAGCTTCGCTGCGTGATGGCGAGGGGTTGGATTTGTCCTTCCTTCCGCCGTTGCTGCGTCGCAGAGCCGAACATGTGACGGAGGAGAACCGAAGGGTGCTGAGAGCGGTAGACAGGTTGAGGAATCGTGATCTTTCAGGATTTGGACTGTTGTTGAACTTATCGCATGAATCTCTCCGGAACGATTTCGAGGTAAGCTGTTCGGAGGTTGACACCTTGGTGGCGCGCGCACGCGGAGTTGAAGGCGTTTACGGGGCGCGGATGACAGGTGGCGGGTTCGGCGGCAGTGTGGTCGTATCAGGAGGGCGAGCGGCGTTGCAAGAGGTGCTTCGAAGAGAGTCGATTCGACCGGGGTCTGATTCACGACGCGAATTCCGGGTTCGGTCGTAAGGAAGGCGTCAGGGGGCGGATTTTTCGGGGATGTGTTGCGGCGAGCCGGTTGGATCGTTAGGATCTGGAAAGTTAGTCTCTGCGATGTTCGCGGGGAATCTTCAGGAGATATCGATGAACATGTTGCGAAAATTGTTGACCACTGCGGGTTCGGACGGATTCCAACCGCTCGAATCGCGGCGACTGCTCGCGGGCGATCTCGGTGTTTACGATGTCGCGTGTGACGCCAAGGTGAACTGGCTCGTCCCGGGTGACAAATTCAATTTGGTTGTCACGCTAGCGAACGAGTCGC
>JBKDPX010000057.1:0-2582 GCA_046342165.1 Phycisphaerales bacterium
GTGTAGCGCAGCTTGGTTAGCGCGTCCGCCTCAGGCGGAAGGTCGGCGGGTCGGGTTTGTTTGTTCCGGGGTGTAGCGCAGCTTGGTTAGCGCGCTTGACTGGGGGTCAAGAGGTCGGCGGTTCGAATCCGCCCACCCCGATTTACGACGGTTCGCGCGTCCGCCTCGGGCGGAAGGTCGGCGGTTCGAATCCGCCCACCCCGATTTACGACGGTTCGCGCGTCCGCGTTGGGCGGAGGGTCGACTGGGACAGCCTCGTCGATGTTGGAGGGGTTTGGTACAACTTGGGGGTGGTATGGGGGACGGCACTGACTTGTGCTTTTTTGTTTATGTGCTGAGGAGCCTGAAAACAGGTCGTCGATATGTCGGGTCAACAGCGGATGTGGAGCAGCGACTGCGTCGTCACAACCTGGGGCATTCCAAGTCGACAAAGTCCGGCAGACCTTGGATCGTGGTCCATACGGAGTCGTTCGCGAGCAGGGCTGAGGCTGTGAATCGGGAACTCTTTTTGAAGTCCGGCAGCGGGCGCACACTGCTCGACGAGATCTTGCGAATGTCGGCGGCCTGATGCCCGGAGGTCGAATCCAACGCCAGCGTCGATCGCCGGGTATCCTGTTTGGTGAATGGCACAAATCCTGATCACCGGTGGACGCGTTCTGGATCCTGCTTCAAACACCGACAAGGTGTTGGATGTTGCTATTGATAATGGAGTGATCGCGGCGATCGGTGCGAAGCTGCCGCAACCCGCGGGCTGCACCATGATCGATGCCCGAGGCTGCTTGGTCACGCCCGGCCTGATTGACCCGCATGTGCATCTTCGAGAGCCGGGACATGAGCACAAGGAGACGATCGCGACCGGCACCCGCGCGGCAATCGCCGGCGGCTTTACGAGTGTGTGTTGCATGCCCAACACATCACCCGCGCTTGATTCCCCGGAATCAATGCGATTTGTGTATGACCGAGCGGCACATGCGGGTATGTGTCGCGTGTTTCCGGTCGCCGCTGCGACGAAAGGTCGCAAGGGCGAAGAGTTGGCTGAGATTCAGTTGCTTGCGAGTTCGGGCGCGGTCGCGTTCAGTGACGACGGCGACTGCGTGGCGAGCGCCGGGATGATGGGACGGATCTTCACGCATGTGGCATCGACGGGGCGCGCGTTCATGCAGCACTGTCAGGATCCGACGATGACAAGAGGTGCGGCGATGCACGCGGGCGCGATCGCCTCGCGCCTCGGGCTTGGCGGATGGCCTCGGGAGGCTGAAGAGATCATCGTTGAGCGAGATGTGCGACTTGCGCGCAAGTCCAAGGCGCGCTATCACGTCCAGCATATCTCATCGGCAGAGACGATCGACATCATCCGCCGCGCGCGCGCAACGGGTGTTGAAGTGACCGGCGAAGCGACGCCCCACCACTTGCACCTGACTCACGATGTGTGTGACGGGTATAACACGATGGGCAAGGTGAACCCGCCATTGCGTGAACAACGAGATGTTGAAGCACTTCGTCTTGGCATCGCCGACGGGACGATCACGGTGCTCGGTACCGATCACGCTCCGCATTCGCAGGACGAAAAGGCATTGCCCTTTGAGGAGGCGCCCTTCGGCTTCGTGGGACTCGAGTCCGCACTGCCTCTCTATGCGGAAGCACTGGTGGCGACGGGACTGATCAGTTGGGCGCGATTAATCGCGCTTCTGACAATCGAGCCTGCGAAGCTCTGCGGGCTTGACGTGTCGGGATTAGGCAAACTCGCAGTCGGCGGCCCCGCGGACGTGACGGTGATCGATCCTGATGCAAGTTGGACACTTTCGAAAGAGACACTCGCTGGCCGCAGTTGGAACACACCGTTCCTTGGAAGGGTGATGAAAGGCCGCGCGAAGCACACGATCGTCGCCGGCTTGGTACGAAAATGACGATCGGCGCCCGAGCAGGCGCCGATGCTGTCAGGGCGTGATGTGTTTCGCGGAGTATTCAGCCGGCCTTGCGGCATTCGGTGCAATTCTTGCGAATTCGATCGAATGCGAGGCGGCGTTGAGCGCTGATCACGCTACGAGAACATCCGAGTACGACCGCTGCTTGTTCTTCGGTCAGTCCTTTGACCTCGGTCAGCAGAAGGATCTCTCGCTGTCGCTCGTTGAGTTCCGTCCAGCATTCGTCATACTTGGAGCCGCAACCCGAGCGACCGTTGAACTCGCAGAGCGCGTCGGCGATTTCTTCGCAATTCAACGTGCACTTCTTCTTTTTCATCGCAAAGTCGCATGCGACATTGTGAACGATGCTAAGAAGAAAGGGAACGCTCTGAATATCCTCGTTGCCCTTGTAACGCAGCACGCGAAGAATCGCTTCTTGAGCGACATCCTCCGCGTGTTCGTGTCCGACTCGCCGGCGGGCGTAGGCGACAAGTCTGGGGTATGCATCCGCGAGAGTGCTGAGGTTGTTCTGATCCACGATCATGGCGTCACCTCCTTGTTCAGCGGGCGTGACGGGTTCTCATTGCGGGCACGATGCGAAGTTTGCGCGCGATGGCGTTGCGACGGGCGACCATTCCCTTCGCAGCATCCAAGAGCACATTCAACGCCTCGTCCAAC
>JBKDPX010000058.1:0-1991 GCA_046342165.1 Phycisphaerales bacterium
GGTGAAGCGGTGGCTCGAGAACTGTCCGCCGGCGGCGCATCTCTCGTGCTCAATGCGCGCCGCGAGGATCGACTCAAATCACTCGCATCAACGCTCAAAAACACCGCGGTCGTCGCAGGTGACTGCTCTCGCGATGAAGTGATCGCCGCGATGCTCGACGCCGCACGCGATTCGTTCGGCGGCGGTAAGCGCGAAGCGGATCTCGTCGTGATCAACGCGGGTCGCGGCCTGAACGGCAGTGTCATGACCAGCGATGTCGCCCAGTGGGAGGAGATGATTCGAACAAATCTTCTCGCCGCGGCGAAACTCATCCGCGAGGCCGGTTCGCGAATGCTCAAGTCGAGTGAAGGCAAAAGCGGTGCGGATCTCGTGACCGCTCCGCGTGACATCGTCGTGTTGGGTTCGACGGTCGGACGACATGTCTCCCCATTCTCATCGATGTACGGTTCGACGAAGTTCGCCGTACACGGATTGGTGGAGGGCGCGCGGCGCGAACTTGGGCCAAAGGGCATCCGCGTGAGTCTGTTGGAGCCCGGATTCGTCGAGAGCGAGTTTCAAGGCGTTGCGGGTTACGACCCCAAGTGGGTCGGCGAGGTCTTCGCGCGCATCGGACCGGTGCTTCAACCCGTTGACATCGCGCGCACCATCGCCTTCATCGCTTCACAGCCGGCGAATGTTCATATCAACGATGTGATGATTCGTCCGACGCGACAGGATTACCCGTAATCTCACGCCGCGCGCTCGCGATTCGCGAACTCCTTCAACAACCGTTTGCGGAACAACTGCACCGTCGCGGCGGTGTCTTTGCCCGTAAAAACCGGAACCTTGGTGTCTTGCACGGTGCCGTCAGGGCACATCCATAATCCCGCGACCCACACGCCGCCGTGTTGGTGCAACATGCCGTCGCCTGTGATCTGCGTGGCATCACCTGCTTCCATCGACCACGATCTTCGCGGCGAATCGAGATTGACGATTACCAATCGTGTGTCGGTAAGCGCCGCGGCGAAACCCGGCACGATGTTCTCAGGCCCGCGAGCGATGGTGTCCCACAGCAATCGCGTACACAGCGCCGCGAGCAAGCCGACCGCGCCAAGAAGCGCGAGATTGGTGTTCGAAAAATCCTGTGTCCCGGCGAGCGTGAGCGTGAAGAAGAGACATCCGGCGATCGCGAATCCGAGCGTGATCGCGCGCTTTTCATCACCGCCGGATTTAGGCCGCGCGAATGTCCACAGCGTCTGTTCACCGGCGTGCAAGTGGGGGCGGAGAATCTCACGCACTTTGGCGCACTGCTTCGCGCTGAAGCCCTCGGCATCAACATCGCCTCGCGGTTCGGGCGCATCAGCAAGCGAAGTTGGAGATTCGGGACGCATCCATGATCAACAGTCCTATTCAGCAGGTGTTGCGGCCCGCCAAAATCGAGAGGAGCGATGCGAGCGCCACGAAAAAGGTGGGTTTATGACGACCGCTGTTTACGGAGCCGCGTGCGATTGGGCCTCAAGCAGCTCGCAGGTCACGATGAGATAGGCGGTGCGGTCCACATCGGCGAGCGATGAATCGGTGATCGCGTGGTCACGAATGGCCTGCACGGTTTCCCCCGCGGCGATGCGAGTGTTGATCGCAACACGAGCGCGTGTTTCGGCCTCACGCGCCGCTTGAATCGCCGGGAAGCGCTCGCGGTAGGGGGTGCTGTGCCAGATGCGGGCGGAATTGGCTGAAACGCTCACAACGCTCTTATTGTCAGGGCTGAAAACAGAATCCGAAAGAGACGAATTTTCTGTCTGAAAACAAACAAGTTCTGTGCCGTCGAAGGCATCCCAAATGCGAATGGTTCTATCATCGGACGATGTGACAATTCGGGTTTCATCTTGATTGAAGCTGGCGGAAAAAACCCCTCGAGTATGGCCATTCAGACATACGAGCTCTCTTCCAGAGTCCGAGTCCCAAATCCTTGCGGTGCTGTCTGTGGAGCATGTAAGTATCAGTTTACTATC
>JBKDPX010000059.1:0-1237 GCA_046342165.1 Phycisphaerales bacterium
TACAACAACGATGGCAGCATCGACGGAGACGACGTGATTCTCTTCTTCGGTGACTGGGATGCCGCGGCGCCGTGCTCTGACGTTGACGCCTCCGGCGGCGTCGACGGCGATGACGTCATTCAGTTCTTCAACGTCTGGGACGCAGGCGGTGTCGGCACCACGGGCTGCTGAACGAAGCTTCTTCTTGAACACGAAACCCCGGTTCACGCCGGGGTTTTTTTATGCCTCATGGATTTGTCGCCGCCTTCGAAGGCTCGGTCAAGGCCAGCATCGCGAACGCTGTCCCGTAGTTCGCGGTGCGCGGGAATACGCGATCGTTCCATGTTCCGTCTTCGGCACGAACGCTGAACAGAAGATTGTTCACTTTGCGACGATACTCCGCACGCTCCGGACGAGGCAACATCTCGATCGCCATCGCGGCGTATCGATGAGCGAACATGAAGTAGTACGGAGCGACCGCATACGGCCCCTCGTGAGTGCCGCGTTTTGCACGGCGACGGTCGAGCCATTCCCAGTGCGTGATGAACGCGTCAACGGCGCCACGCAACGACTGCATATCACCCTTGCCCGCCATACGCAACGTTGTTTCAACGGCGAGCATTCTTCCGACCGCACCGGGAGTTTGATCGTTTCTCCGACCGGCTTCGCCTGAATACTGGACCGCGCCTGTTTCACTCTTTGATTTCACAAGGAACGAGAGCGCGCGATCCAACACCGCATCATCAACCTGCGATCCGGCCGCCCTCGCCTCAATCAACGCCTGAATCGCGCACGATGTCATAAACGAACTCGGAGCCGCGGCGGTTTCACGTCCGCTGGGCCGCGCATAATTCCAACCGCCCGCTTTGGGAATCTCCGTCTTCTGTAAAGCATCGCAGTACCAGGCGATCGCCGCGTCGACGGCGGCCTTGCGATCCTCGGCGATCACCCCCGCAGCCTTCGCTCGCAACAAACCGTGCATCCCGAAGATGTAGCCCCACCCGCGCACGTCGTACCCGGCGTCATAATCCTTCTCACTCATGAGCGGATGTGCGGTTCCCTCGCAAATGAAATCTGCGCCGCGACGCACCGCATCGACCACGGACGGTTCCGGC
The DNA here is from genome assembly GCA_046342165.1 of Phycisphaerales bacterium. Lineage (GTDB taxonomy): Bacteria > Planctomycetota > Phycisphaerae > Phycisphaerales > UBA1924 > JBEIUO01. Next base: position 1,095 of record JBKDPX010000059.1, read on the forward strand.
GTCGCACTCGCCGACAACAACGCCATCATGCAGATTCCGGTGTTGCCGACGCGATAACCGATCGGAATCTGACCGTTGACGCGATACACGCCTTCATAAGGCCACTCGGCGTTCTTGTCGCCTTCTTGTTTGGAAACGAGAAA
>JBKDPX010000060.1:0-17894 GCA_046342165.1 Phycisphaerales bacterium
ATGCTTCACTCGCTCGCGCACCGGGTGTCGATCGAAACGCGCTCGATCAGTCGCTTGATCAGATCATCAAAACCACCGCTCGCGCGTCGGAACTCACTCAGCAACTGCTTGCCTATGCGGGCAAGGCGAATCTCAAAGTCACCGCGCTGGACCTTTCCGACACGGTCACGGAAATGGCTCGAATGCTCGGTAATCGACTGAGCCCCGGCGCGAAGCTCACATTCTCGATCTACGAGCGGCCCGTGCTCACACTCGCCGATCCCGTGCAAATCAGGCAGATCGTGATGAACCTGCTCACCAACGCATCAGATGCGCTTCGGGGCGGTGTCGGCGTCATCACCGTTCGTACCTCCGTCGCGTATTTCGATCGTTTCACGCTGAGCGAAACATTCGTCGCGTCCGACATTTCCGAGGGGTACTACGCGGTGCTCGAAGTCGCCGACGACGGATGCGGTATTCCGGCTGACACTCTGCCGAAGATCTTTGATCCATACTACAGCACCAAGTTCATCGGCCGCGGATTGGGTCTGTCTTCGACGCTGTCGATCATTCAGCGTCATCGCGGCGCGATCAAAGTGATGTCGGAGGAAGGCAAAGGGACGATCTTCCGTTTGTTGCTGCCTCTGGCACCCGGTTTCGCTCAGGAGCGATCGGTTCTGAAAGATGTGGGGAGTCTCCACGTATGATCACGGCGTTCATCGCAGGAATCTCGGCGCTGATTCCGCAGGAGGCCGATGATCAACATCGGTTGATCTTCATCGGCGCATTTGTCGCGGGTGCGCTTTCCGTTGTCTGTCTCTGGCTCTTCCGTCGCATGCAGTTGCGATTCTGCGGCGAGAATCGAATCAGCGGTCGATTGTCCGGTGTGTGCTTTGACCACCTCAACGAGGCGGTCATCGTCTTCAGATTGTCGGATCACCGCGTCGTCGCGGCGAACACCGCCGCTTGCCAGTTGTACGGAAAGAGCCGTGCTGAAATCGCCGGCCGCCCCATCGAAGTCGTCGAGAATCGACTCGGCGGCGAACTCGACAACATTCTTCGCAAAATCTCACTCGGCCTCCCGCCGAACTTCACCGCACAGTTTCGTTCAATCAGTGGTGAGCGTTCCATTGATTTCAGTGCGTCGCTGATTGACTTCGATGACGAAAAGTGTGTGCTGTGGGTCGGACGCGACATCACCGATCGTCTCGCCAGGGAGGATGACATCCGCCGCGAGTCGGAGGCGTATCGCTCGCTGTTCAATCGTTCCGATCTTGCGTTGGTGGTGGTGGAGGATGCGACGGGCAAGGTGCTTGTGGCCAACGACCGTGCGTGCTCGGTGCTGTCGGGTGCGAAAGGCCCTGCACCCGTCGGACTCCCGTTCCGAGCCCTCGTGCGTCAGGAACTGCCCCCCGCGCCTGCACGCGGCGTGCTCGAAATCCCCGATGACTCACGAATCCCTCGCAAGATTCGATATGAGGCATCCAAGGCGGATTTCGGAGGCAAGCCCTCCACGCTGTATCGTCTCGCTCAATTGACGGCGCTCTCGGATCGCTCCGATCCGCTTTCGGCTCCGGACGCTCCTGATGTCTTCCGTTTCGCGGCGGAGGCGATGCTGATCGTGGATCCCGCCTCGCGCACGATTCTGCACGCAAACCCCGCCGCTGCTCGAATGTACGGTTACACCGAAGCGCAGATGGAGGGAAGTTCCGTCGAAGTGATCTCCACCGATCCCCAAGGATGTCGCGAGATCTGCAGCATGCCGTCGGGTGACAAGCGCGACTGCATTTTGCGGTATCAGCGTCGTTCCGACGGATCCATGATCGCCGTCGTCTGTAACTTCAGCCACTTCCAGTGGGACGGAAAGGAATGCCTGCTCTGCTCGATGCGCCCTGCGACAGTCGATGTCTCAAAGGCCATCCCGGTCTTCGTTCCTCAGACGATCAATCAGAGCGCGGCGTTGGATTCTGCGGCGATCGTCGAGGCCAAGCCTGCGCGCGGCAAGGTTCATGTGCTCGTCGTCGATGATGAACCCATGGTTCGCGATGTCACGGTGCGCATGATCGAATTGCTCGGCTTCCGTGCCTCTTCCGCGTCCGGCGGAGAAGAAGCCGTGGAATTGATTCGCAAGTATGACGACATCGAACATGTCGTACTCGATGTCACCATGCCCGACAAGACCGGCCCCGAGATCATGGATGAAATGCTCGCGTACCGCGCCGAGTTGCGCGTCGTGTTGTGCAGCGGTTATTCCGCCGATTCGGTCAGCTTCAAGGTCGGCCCCGGTGGCGCCGCCGCTTTCGTGCAAAAGCCCTTCACCCTCGATACGCTTCGCGGCGCGCTCGGCATGACGCCGGATGCATCGAGGAGTTGATTCATGGCTTTGGCCGTCTTTATTCCCGACCGATACGAATCCCGTTACTCGCTTCTTGCCGCGATGTCGAAAGAGATCGCCGAAGCCATGCGCGCCGCGGGCGCCGAAATCAATCCGACGCGCTCCATCCCGGGCAGTGAGCCGACACTGCACCTGTTCTTCAATCTTCCGGCGAAAATCGATGAGTTGCTCGCATGGGCCAAGCCCGAACGGCCTCGCGCGGTGCTCATCCAGTACTTCGTGGATCATCCCTTCGCGCTGAACATGGAGTTCCTCGATCGCATGGCGACGCTGAAGAACTTCAGACTTGCGATGCCGTGTCTCGATGACCGCGCGATGTTCACGCTGAAGTGGCCGACGCTGAAGACCGTGACCTGTGCGCATGCTGTCCCATCTTCAGCGCTTTGTGAATCCGTGGATATCCCGTCGCGCAGTCGTGAAGTGCTCATCGCCGGCACGATCGCGACGGATGATGAACTTCGCGCTTTTCTCCGCCCGGTTCCGGAGTTGTTGCACAAGCCCTGTGATCACGCCGCCGAGTTGATCGCGCATAATCCATCGTTGTCTTTCGTGCAGGCTTTTGAACTCACGGTTCCGCCCGGCCTGCTTGCCAACGACTACTGGCTGCTCATGCAGATCTGCTCGCGCTATGTGGTTGCCAAGGCGAATCGGATTCGCCGCATCGCCGCGGTCAATGCACTGCAGGGACTTCCCGTCGCGGTGCACGGTCCGGAGGTGTGGAAGGAACTCTGCACCGGCACGATCGAGTATCGCGGCGAGTTGCCGTACGACAAGGTCGCCGAAACGATGCGCGCCTCTCGTGTGATGCTCGCGTGGAATCCCACGCAGTTCACGCACACCTTCAGCGAGCGCGTGTTGCTTTCCATGGCTTCGGGTTGCGCGACGCTGACCGATGGTCGCCCTTTGGTGCGATCTCAGTTCGCAGCTGATGCGTCGGGGCCCTGTGTCGCGATGTATCGAAGTGATGATCATGCAAGTCTTCGCGACCAAGCCGACCGGTTGTTGAAGGACGATGTCTATGCCGGCGAGATCGCCGCCGCCGGTCGGGCGTGCGTGGAGCGATCTCATTTGTGGAAGCACCGCGTCGATCTGCTCGGACGGATCGTGCTCGATGTGTTGCAGACGCAGATGCAGTGATCACGGGATCGCTGAAAAACAAAGAACCCCGCTCGAAAGCGGGGTCTTGTCAATGTCATTTCTGTGTTCGGTCAACCCGGGCTCGATCAGCCCTTGATGGCCGTGATGCGAACCTTCGTGTACTTCTGACGGTGGCCCGTACGGCGCTGCCAAGCCTTCTTCTCGCGGAAGCGCTGGATGTAGAGCTTTTCACCTTGGACGACCGGCTCGACGATCTCGCAGGTCACGCTTGCGCCGGAGACATAGGGCATGCCGATCTTCGCCGCGCCGCCGACTTCGCCGACGACGAGGATCTTGTCAAAGCTCACGGACTTACCCGCGGCCGCCGCGCCCTCTTCGATCAGATCGACGAGGATTTCCTCGCCCTGCTGAACCTTGCGCTGGCTACCGGATTCTTCAATGATCGCGTACATGGCTGGTCACTTTCCTGCTCGGCCGACCCCCTGAAGGTCAGGCCATCGGTCAAATCAAACACCCCGTCCCACCTCGGACAGGGTTGAGATGATAGGCAGAAGACCGCCGGATTCAAACCCTCGCCGGGGATGAAAATGGGGAACAGAATGCGAACAAGGGGGAGGGCCGAAGGCCAGAGGCCATAGGCCATAGTCAGAAACCCCTCCGCCCTATGGACCATGGCCTAAGGCCTAAGGCCTTCTCCCCACAGCCTTCATCCCCATCGCCAACACGCTTCCCACCAGACACAGCGCCATGTCCTTCTGCGTGTCCCAGATGTCGCCTTGGGTGCCGAGGAAGGCGTTTGAGCCGGGGGTTTCGACAACCGCCACTCCCCATTCCAGCAGTTCGTACAAGGCGCTGATGGCGACGCAGATCGAGACCACGATCACGAACAGCCACTTCCCGGGCTTCAGCGGACTGGTCCGAATCAGGACCTCTCGCGCCACGATCGCCGGAACGAAACCCTGCGCGAAGTGGCCCAGTCGGTCGTAGTGATTGCGCGAAAGCTCAAATGTGTCACGGACCCAGTTGCCGATGGGGACTTCCGCGTAGGTGTACCTGCCGCCGACGATCAGGATCGCTGCGTGCACGGCGATCCACACATATGTCGATCGTGCGAGCGTGAAGCGACGATATGTCGGAATCAAAATCGCAGCCGCGGCCATGACCGGGAACGTTTCGAGAAGCCACACCATCCGATCCGCGGGTTTGATGCCCGACCAGATCAACAGCAGTGTCACCATCACGAGCAGGATCAGCGGCAATCGATCCGTTCGGCGTTCGGGCAACTGCGTCATCGAAACGCTCTCCGTCGGCGTGGTCGTCAAGGCGTGTTTCGCGGCGAGATCGTCATTCTCACCGTGCGATTCGCGACTTCGACCTTCACCCCGGCGGGAAGATCGATGAAAACTGCTTCTTTCGCCGTGATTCTCTTCTCAAGTTCCTCGAAACTCAGCGGTACGACGGCCACCAACCGAATCGCACGCGAGGAAAGTTCCGAGATGTAGTCCGCGGGCCCGCTCACGGTTACGTCAGCGAGAAATCGATCCGACTGCGGTATGTCGATCTTCCAGTTGTTGAACTCTTCCGGCGCCAGTCGCAACTGCACCGGAACACTGTCCAGTTTCACCGTCGCTGACTTCGATTTCACCGTGATGTTCACGTCGACCGCCGGCGGATTCAACCTCACGTTCGGAACATTCGCAAGTCCCGCAGGAAGTTCCAGACGCACGCCGGAAACCGTTTCACGCTTGCCGGGGATCAGCTTCGACCAAATGTTCGAATCGATCCGGGCAATGACAGTCGCCGCGGCGCCCAGAGACCCCGCGGCGGACTTGGTCATGGTCACTTCGACATCCGCCGGTCTTGATTCAGGCAAACCATCTGATTCGCCGCTCGGGATCGGTATGTCGACGCGAAGGCGCTGCGTCACCAACTCATCGGCGCGCAGTCGAATGAACTCCGGTGATGTGCGGATGATGGTCACGCCCGCTTCGGCGATCATCGGCGCTTGACGCAGTACATCCGCCACTCGAACATCTCGTGCATCACTCGACAATTCCAGCCCCGGCATCCCCGGCTTCAGATTGACGGTTCCTGATCGCAGTGAACGATCAAGGCTCTTCAGCGCCACGGCGGATCCTTCGATCCATACCGACACTTCCGTCGAGGATTCGCTGAGCGCGTTGCCCGCGGCATCGACGGCCTCGAGCACGCGAGTCCCGCGATCGTCGGCGTTGAGCACCAGACGGATGGAGCGCTCGCCCGGTTGCAATGTTTCGGATTCCGCGAAGACCCAGATCAGCGCCGACACGATGGTGACCAGCGCCACGGTCTTGATGTGAGACATGGCGGTCATGCTCCACGCCCCTGTTCACGCTCGTCGCGTATTTCGAATCCGGCCACGGATGAGTCCGACGGGTTGTCGCCGCCGACGGCAACGCTTCGCTCCGCCGCGGTCATCGGTTCCGGCGTGATATCGGCGACCGCGGTGCGCTTTGCCGAATTGGTCAGGCGGGCCGCAAGTTCCACTCGAAGTTCCGCGGCGGTCATTCCATGCGAGAGTCTTCCTCGCTCGGCGATTCGCACCCGACCTGTCTCTTCGCTTACGACGACAACGATCGCGTCACACTCTTTGCTGACGCCCACCGCCGCGCGATGTCGGGATCCAAGGGAAGGATCCGGCATGTCGGCGGGTTCGGCGAGCGGGAGTTGCACGCCGGCGGAGTGAATGACGCGGCCTTTGATGACGACGGCGAGATCGTGGAGCGCGGAACCTGGGAAGAAGATCGTTTGCAGCAGCCTTGAATTCAGTTCGGCGTTCAGCGTCGTGCCGCCCTCGACGAGTCCGGAGAGTCCGATTTGACGCTCAATCACCATGATCGCGCCGAACTTCGAGCGCGAGAGATATGAGGCGGCCTCGCAGATCTCATCCACGATGTACACGATGTCCTTCGGCGTGGATCGGAAGAAACTCGTCTCACCCAGTCGCACGACCGCGCGCCGCAATTCCGGCTGGAAGATCACGATCAACCCGATCGCGACGAACGCGAGCAGGCGGTCGTACAAAAAGGTCAGGCGTTGAAAGGCGTTGTCCTGTCCGAGCAGTCGCGCGACGATCGTGAGCGACACGATCACCACCAACACGCCCTTGATCGCGCCCGCCGCGCGCGTGCCCTGCACGAATCTCACGATCGCGTAGACCACGACCCAAATGAACAAAAGTTCCACGAGAATCACCCAGAGCGGGTAGATGTGGAGTCGTTCGCGAAGACCTTGGAGTCGTTCGAGCCAGAACACGCGATCATGATAGCGCGGAGCGGCGCAAATCTCACGCCGAACGAGGCAATCCCGAACGGCGGTTGTTCGCGAAGATCAGGTTCGCATCGTTCAACGACACGTGCCCGAGTCCCGCAAATGTAAGAATACTCAGTTCTGCACAATACGCGCAGTGCGCGAGCAGCGCCTTGCCGTAGCAGAGTCGTTTGAGCGAGGGCGTCGCGGCCGGAGTCTGCCGCTTGCCGCAGCAACTGCAACGGAACATCAGGTTTGTCATCCAACACCCGCCTTTCTCGTTGCGGTTCGAAACACCCTCGGGCCACTCGGCACGTATCGGCGTCCTTCGCCGGACTTGCCCTCTTTTCAACGCATTCCATCGCAAACGCTCACGCCGATGGCGGTTTTCGCCCCTTTCAGGTGGTATCGTCATGGTGATGTTCGGACTTTGGCCCATTTTCGTGTTCGTGATCTTGATCTTGGCGGGAGTGTTCCGCCTCGGTTTGGCGTGGAGGGGCGATGGAGCGCGGCATCTGCGTCGCTGTCGACGATGCAACTACGTCGTCGACGCTACGGAACTCCTGACCTGTCCGGAATGTGGCCATGAGCATGTCCGCGACGAGGACATGCGGTTTTCCGCCCGCTCAAGGGCCGCCATCGCCGTCGCCGCCGCGATGTGCGTCATCGGAACGCTGGGGTTGGTCGTTCCTGTCATGAGATCCGCGGGTGTCGTCGCCGCTCTTCCGGAACCGCTTTTGATCCGAGTGTGGTCGATTGCGCGTCATGTCGCGCCCACGACCGCCGCGCACTGCGAAAACGAGTTTCGATCGCGGACATTCGATCGTGACGAGATGGAGTCGCTGGCGCTCGGGCTTCTTGAAGTCTGGAATGACTCGCGCACTTCAAATGACGATCGGATCGCGGAGTTCCTGAGCGCATTGACGGTTCGCGACGGCGATATCACGGCGAGCGGAGAGACGATGCTCGATGCCGCCGGGGGAGAACTTACCGACGAATCCGCTCACTACTTCGCAAACGCCCCGGAGAGCCTCGTTGATCCGCTTGAACTGGCGGCGCGGCGTCAGCGGGGCCGTGACGATTCCACTCCCGCGACGCTCTTGGCGATCATGTCGCGAACATCGCCGCGCGCGTGCCAAGCGCTTGTCCGATTGTGCGCGAGTGACCCGCATTTTCGAATGATCGCGTTAGGCCGCGCCGGCGAGGTGATGGTTTCGACGCTCGCTTCGATCGTGCGCGACGAGCAATCGCCGCTCTCGGAACGAATCGCCGCCGCGGATCTGCTGTCCGCGCTTGATGCGCTCGAACCCGACTTCGCGCCGGAGATTCTGGCGCTGCTGAAGCGCGCACCGCAGGAGCATCGCGCGATGCTCGCGTCTTTCATCGCGTCTTGGTCTTCGGATGATGAGCGCGTCCGCGCGCTTCATGGCGAGTTGATCTCTCTTGTGAGAAACGATGCATCGCCTCGCGCCGAGATCATCTTCGCGCTTGCTGACATCATTCCCGACATCGATCCATCCGTGCTGTCATCGTTCGAGGTGGATCTTGCATCAACGTCAGCGGCGACCCGCGCACGCGCCTGCGCGCTGTTTGCGCTGAACGAATCGGATCGGGAGATCGAGCCGTTCGTCGAATCGGTCTGCACAGGCCCCGAGCGAATCGTGTTGTACGACGCTCTTCAAATCGCTCGGAGGAGATCCGAATCCTTGGAGCGCGCGGCGTTGGCCGATGTGTCCGCGAGCGACCCTCGCCTCGCGGATGCGGCGACTCGATATCTCAAATCGATAGATGACGTCGCCGATCGACAATCCCTGTGGAATCAACTGCTCTCTCACCCCGATCCCGCCATGCGTGAGTTCGGTTGCGAACGATTCATCGAGGACTCCGAGGCCGATCCCGATGAATCAATGCTGCAGGCTTGTGCGCGCGATCGCGATGAATGGGTCGCCTTGGCCGCCCGACGCGCGCTTGCTCGCCGCTTGGGCGGCTTGGAACGATCGCTGGATGCCTCCGATGAAATCAGCGCTCGTTTCCGCAGGCTCGAACGCCGAGGCGAGGACGCCTCCGCGCTCGTCAACGAACTGTTGCTCGCCCGAGATGACCGTGTTCGTGAGTTGACGATTCAGCGAATGCGACTTGATGCGAAGAATCTGAGGATCGATCCGGTCACCGTGCGCCAACTCGGATCGAAACATCTGTCTTCGCTCGTGACTCGGATGGTGCGCGAAGACGATGGACGCCTTGCGGCGGGTCTCATCATCGACGCCGTAAGCGGAATAGGCGCGGATATCGCGGCATTGCGCATCGCGCTCTCCGACCTGAGCCAAGACGAACGAGAAGGCTTGAAGGTTCTCATTGCTCGCACACGTGCTGCGATGGGAGAGACCGCGAAGCAATCGCTTCAAGAATTGTTCAGCGATCAGACAAACCCGTGACGCGCAGGCCCGCGTCTCGAGCGGTCATTCGCATCCGCAACGCCATGTGCTCGAGACTCGATGGATTCACGCGCACCTGTCCGACGGTTGTGATGAAGTTGACGTCTCCACCCCAGCGCGGAACGAGATGCGCATGAAGGTGCTGCGGCACTCCGGCTCCCGCCGCGCGCCCTTGATTGATTCCGAAGTTGATGCCCTGCGGCTGAAGGGCGCGTTGCATCAAATCAGTCGCGCTCTCGACCAAGTTCCAAAATGCGCTGCGCTGTTGCCGGTCGTAATCCAACAGCGTCGGTCTCGCGTCGCCGAGTGCCACCAACAGGTGTCCGTTGGCGTACGGGAAGGCGTTCAGGAGAATCATGCCATGATCGTCTCGCACAATGACATGGTTGGGGCCGTCATTGCCGGGATCGCGCCAGTAATCAAGGAGAAAGGAACCTGATGAAGCGGTGGGTGGCCCGCTCTTTCGCTCTTTGGCCTCGAGCGCTTCGAGATATGTGATGCGCCAAGGTGCCTGTAAACAGTCCGGCGTCGGGATGTCTTCCGGGGTTTGGGCCATGACGGATGGTAGATGCCGCCGCGTCGCGGCGTACACTTCGCGGGCAGAGCATGTCCACGGAGATCTCTCTTATGAACCTCGGCAACTTGGCTTCGCTTGCACAACTCTCGGGCGGTTCGGGCGCATTGATCGTCGTCCTCGGCGTCGTCGGCGCGATCGTCCTGCTCATCCTCTTCATCGTGCTCTTTAACTTCTTCAACCTCTACATTCAGGCGCTCTTCTCCAACGCGCACATCGGGTTGATCGACATGTTCGGAATGCGCCTGCGCAAAGTTGATTTGCGCACGATCGTGTACAGCCGCATCCGCGCGAAGAAGGCCGGTATGGACATCCCGACCAACGCGCTTGAAACGCACTATCTGGCCGGCGGTCGCGTGCCCAACATCATCAGCGCGATGATCGCGGCGCGCGGTGCGAAGATCGATCTGCCCTGGAATGTCGCCACCGCGATCGATCTCGCCGGCCGCGACATTCTCGAAGCCGTCAACACCAGCGTGAATCCGAAGGTCATCGACTGCCCCGCGCAGGCCGGTCCGCGCGCGACCATCGATGCGGTCGCCAAGGACGGCATTCAGCTTAAGTGCAAGGCCCGCGTCACCGTGCGCACGAACATCTCAAGGCTCGTCGGCGGCGCCACCGAGGAAACGATCATCGCCCGCGTCGGTCAGGGTATCGTGTCCACCATCGGTTCCGCCGCGGATCACAAGCAGGTGCTCGAGAACCCCGACGAGATCTCCAAGAAGGTGATGGATTCGGGTCTGGATTCGGGGACTGCCTTCGAGATTCTGTCCATTGATATCGCGGATATCGACGTCGGCGACAACATCGGCGCGAAGCTGCAGGCTGATCAGGCCAACGCCGACAAGCAGCGCTTCCAAGCCGAGGCTGAAAAACGCCGCGCGCTCGCGTTCGCATTGGAGCAGGAAAACAAGGCCAAGATCGAAGAGAACAAGGCCAAGCTCGTGCTCGCGGAAGCGGAAGTGCCCCTCGCCATCGCCGAGGCCTTCAAGAAGGGCAGCCTGGGCGTGATGGATTACTACCGCCTGCGCAACATGCAGGCGGATACGCAGATGCGCGAGTCGATCGCGGGCGATACGCCCAAGAAGTGATTCCAAACGCCAACTGAATATGAATTTCGTGTAGTCTGCGAGGATGAAATTCATCCTCGCAGTTTTTCTTGCGGCACCATGCGCACTCGCACAGCCGGTCGACAACATCGGTCACTCGCGCCATACGCATCACCACAACCCCAAGCACGCCACGCAATCGCCCGATGCGGCGCGCTTTGTCACCAGTCGCTCCAGCGAGATCAAACTTCCGCTTCCTGAAGAGCAGGACGCCTTCTCGTTCGCGGTCTTCGGCGATCGAACCGGCGGACCCGTCGACGGGGTCAAGGTGCTCGCCGACGCCGTTCGTGACACCAATCAGTTCGAGCCCGATCTGGTCATGACGGTCGGTGATCTTATCAATGGTTATACCGGACGCGACGCATGGCTCGAGCAGATGAACGAGTACAAATCGATCATGAATGAACTGCGCTGTCCGTGGTTCCCGGTCGCCGGAAACCATGACGTCTACTGGCGCGGCCCCGATCGCCCGCGTTTCGAGCACGATGCGAATTACGAAATGCACTTCGGGCCGCTGTGGTACGCCTTCGAACATAAGAACTGTTGGTTCATCGCTCTGTACAGCGATGAGACCAATCCCAAGACGGGCGAGAAGAACTTCTCGAAACCCGCGAACCACGTCATGAGCGACGAACAGTTCGAGTGGCTCAAAGGCGTGCTTCTCAAAGCCAAGCATGCGGATCACGTCTTTCTCTTCCTGCACCATCCGCGTTGGACCGGCGGCCAATACGGCGATTCGTGGGATCGCGTGCATGCCGAACTCGTCAAAGCGGGCAATGTCACCGCCGTGTTCGCGGGCCACATTCATCGCATGCGCTATGACCCCAAGGACGGCATCGAATATGTGACGCTCGCAACCGTCGGTGGACATCAGTCCGGCGAAGTGCCGGGAGCGGGATGGCTTCATCACTTCCACATCATCACCGTTCGGAAGAACCAAGTCGCAATGGCCGGCGTGCCCGTCGGCGAAGTCATGAACGTCCGTGAGATGACCGGTGAGTTCACCGATCAGGCGCTCGCGCAATCCAAGGTTCCCGCGTTGATCACGCAATCACCCGCTGCGACTCAGAGCGGCGGGGTCTCCGGCCTTGCGCGCGTCGAGTACCGCAATGTCACGCCGTATGAACTTGAACTCGCGGTCACGCCCGAGAGTGAGGATGCGCGTTGGTCGCTCTCGCCCGATCATGTGCACGCGAAACTCAAGCCCGGCGAGTCCGCGATTTGGGAGTTCACTCTCTCTCGCCCCGACGATGCGATCGATGAGTTCTATCGCGATGCCGTCGTCCGAGTCGACGCCGAAATGCTCCTGCCGACTCATCGCTATCCGCTGCCGTCGCGTCTCTCCGTGATCCCCGTTTCTCTCGCGAATGTGAAACTTCCGCCGACCTCCGGTCGCGCGGCGATCCTTGTCGACGGCGATGATGCGCTCTTGGTCGACGAAGGCTCCTTCGTCTTGCCGGACGGCCCCTTCACACTCGAGTGCCGCTTCACCGCCAGCGCCTTTGCAGATCGGACGGGACTGCTCTGTAAAACCGAGCAATCCGAGTACGGATTCATGGTGTCCCGCGGCGTTCCCGAGTTCTCGGTTTTTCTCGGTGACGGCTACGCAACCGCACGCGCCAAAGATCTGACCCTGACGACCGGGCGCGAGTATCACATCGCGGGCGTGTTTGATGGTGCGAACGTCAAGTTGTTCATCGACGGCAAACTCGTCGCATCGGTGGCGGGCGAAGGCAAGCGGCGCGTCAACAAACTTCCGTTGACGATCGGCGCGGATATCACGGGCGCGGGTGTGCCGGAGTCGTTCTTCCGTGGCGCAATTGATGATGTGCGACTGAGCGATGGCGCGCGTTATGCATCGGACTTCGACGCGACGTCGACCTACGCAGGCGATGAGCGCACGCTGATGTTCATCGATATGGAGCGAAGGATCGGACGCGCGGTTTCCGGGTTTCGCCGAACCGAGCCGGCGCTCTGGGGACGCGTCTTCGGTCAGCCCGCCCGCATCGAGCGCTGATCAAACCCCGCGACCGAATGAAATCGTGTTTTTACCCGAGGCCTTGCTGCGCATCGCTAACTCATCGGCCTTGCGAACCAATTCTTCAACGGTGAAGCCGTCCCACGGATATGTCGCAAGTCCGCCCGAGACGCCGACCGCGCCAAGATCGGCGTCCGCGAGATGCGGGAATGCGTGCTGTGACACGTTCTTTCGGAAGCGTTCGGCGATGGTTTGAACATCGACGCTGTGTGTGCTGCCGGCTTCCCGCGGTCCGTCGGGATCGTGGAACACCACGGCGAACTCATCGCCGCCGATTCGGCACACGCGATCGCAAGGCCGGACCACTCGCCGCAGCAGTTCGATGATCTCACAGAGAATCCGATCGCCGGCTTCGTGGCCGTACTTGTCGTTGTACCCCTTGAAGTTGTCGATGTCGAAGATCATCACCGTCAGTTGTTGCCGCATCCGGCGCGCTTGCAACATCGCCGCTTCCACATATCTCTCGAAGTAGCGGCGATTCCAAGCGCCTGTCAGGTGATCCGTGAACGCCGCTTCGCGGAGCTGATTCTGTTGCTCGTACAACGCGATCCAACCTGCGAGCCACTTGGCCTGCGGCACGACCTCGCGCTCCGCGGTGTTCATCGAGCTGAGATAGCCGAACAGGACGCCGCTCCATTCCACGGCACAGCGGACATGCGAACTGCTCTCGGTCTCGTGCACGAATCGAATCGAGCTGTCACCCAGCCGTTCGCGAATCAACTCCATCGCGCACTCGAGCGGACTCTTGCCTTGAAGCAATGCATGAAAGATCGCCGCGTTCTTATCAGCATCTTCCGCCTTGGCTCGAGTCTCGGTGCGAACCACCTCCACGATCGGCGGTTCGACGCGCGCGGAAGCGAACAAGACTCTGCGAATCGATTCCGGTGACGCGGGTACCTTGAGCATCCCATCCATCGCGGCGTCCGCTTGTCCGTCTTCGGAAACTCCGACGATTCGAACACCGGGGTTCGCGACACGAAGTGCATCCACGAAATCGCGCAAGTCCGAACAAGAGGGATTTTTTTCAGCCTTCAGGGAATCCAGCACATCCGGTGCGATCACGACGACGGGCGGATTGTCATGCGAACTCGTTGCAAACGCGACCTCGCCGATCGCGTCCAGCGTCTCGTGAATCCGAACGAGCTCCAGCGAAGGGTCCGCGCGCAATGCCGCATCGATCCCCGTCCGGCCGACGAGGACCACCTTGGTCATTTTGGAATTGGTTCGAACTTCTCCCGACATCACAAAGCGCCTTGCGGGACTTTACCCCATACGAACACTAACCCATGGGCGTTCAAGTGATGCATGATCGGGGGGAAAACCGCTCGAACTCGCGTCGGTATCAGTCCGAGAACTCATCGAGTCGCCTTGAAGTCCGGCGGAGGCGCCGTCAGGGCGATCAGTTCCTCGTCCGTCAATTCATACTCGGCGGGTTTGGACACCGCGTCCGATTCCGCGTGGTCCGTGAGTCGAAGTGTCGGCGGTATGTTGATCGAGGGATGCACATCGATCTTCGGCAAGGCCTTGGGTGCAGCCTCAAAGTCGGCCTTGTCAGCCGCGAAAAGTTGCCTGTCCGCGTTGTCGGCGTCGAAAATCCACATGCGCGCGTGAAGGGGGAACCGTTCCATCGCCCCGAGCAAAGACGCGTTACTGTCGCGATCTCTCGGGTTCGTCACGATGAGCACGTTGGATCTCGATCCGCCGCGCGCAAGCTTGCACAATTCCGCGAAGGCATGGTGTCCGTCGTCGCAGGTCGTCGCGACGGAGATCGATTTCGTTTCCAGTGCGCGAAGCAACCGGCTGTCGATCCCCTCGCCGCGGCGATGAAGAATCACGCACTGAATCGAAGTTGGCGCGGCCGATGTCGGCATGGCCGTCGAGTGTACAGCATTGCCGTGGAAAAGCACGACTTTCGTCGTTATTTTGATATCGAATGAGCGATTCGAAGCGCGCCGTCGGCAGGTCCCAAGCCGCTGTACGCCTCTTTGAGTCGCACGATCGACGCATGGTCCGCCAAGAGTCGGGTGACGGTCATTCCCGCATCCGCCATGTTCAATCGCGGATCGATCCGATCCTTCACCAATACGGACGCATTGGCTTCCACGATCGGCATTGCGTTGAAACGCTGATGCTCATCTTTGTGATACGGGTACGGCATGAACACGCATGGTGTCTGATTCGCCCATGCTTCGGCGACGCTTCCGGCCCCTGCGCGACTCACCGCCAAATCCGCCGCGCGCCAACACACTCCCATGCCTCTGAAAAACTCCTCGACGACGCACGGGATTCCTGCTTCGGCGTACGCGCGACGCACAGCATCCGCGCCCTGTCGGCCGGTTTGGTGGATGATCTGCCAACCTGAGGATGTGAACGCCCGCTGATCGGCCCGCACGATCTCGATCATCAGTTCGTTGATCGAGCCAGCACCCTGACTCGCGCCAGTCACGAGCAAGGTCGGACGATCGGGATCCAGTCCCATCTTCGCGCGGCATGTCTGCGCCGAGTCCGCCGTCACCGCACCGGTTCGCACGATCGGCGGAACCGTTTTCCAACTCACCTTCGCCTTTCGAGGCGCATGATCACTGAGCGCCGATGCGGTGAAGACTTCGGCCGCGCGCCCTGAAATCCAACGGTTCGCGAGTCCGGGTACGGCGTCGAGGTTCACCAACACAAGGCGATGTCCTTCGACGCGCGCCGCTTGCGCTATCGGCGCGGCGACAAATCCACCCATCGCGATCACCGTCACGCTCGAATGCTTCGAAGCGATATCTCGAATGATCGCGCGCGATTCCCGAAGCGAGCGTCCCCATCCGCTGACGAAACGCCAGAGTGCGCGAGGACGCACGCCGAACGGTCGCGCGTCGACGGTTCGAAACGCCACGCTCTTCCCGCTCAGTGTCTCCTTCGCGAGAATCTCGGAATCCAGCGGTCGTGTCGAACACACGAACACACACTCGCAATCGGAATCGATCACGCGAAGTTGCTCGGCGATCGCGATCGCCGGGAAGATATGACCGCCCGTGCCGCCGCCCGCAAAGATAAACGCGTGTGAACGATCGCTCATGCCTGTGCGGGGGTCGGTTCGTTCGTTGTTTCAGACTCGATCATGGTGGGCGCCTCGATCGGCGCCGCATTCTCGCGCGTGCGATCGATGGCGATCACCAGACCCAGCGACAAGCCGGTCAGGATCCAGCCCGTTCCGCCCGCCGACAAGAGCGGCAGGGCGATGCCCTTGTTGGGCGCGAGGCCCGTCACCACGGCGAGATTGAAGATCGCCTGACAGACCACCATCGTCGGAATGCCCAGCGCGATCAGACGCAACACGAGATTGCGCTCGCGCTTGGCGATCGTCAACCCCGCGATGAGCATCGTCGCGAACAGCGTGCAGATCAGCGCCGCGCCCGCGACGCCCAACTCCTCACAAATCACGGCGAAGATGAAGTCGTTCTTGTCTTCGGGGAGATAGCCGAACTTGCTCAGCCCGTGTCCGAGTCCGCGCCCCGCACCCTCGCCGTTGGCGATCGAAATCAAAGACTGAAGCGTGTGGTATCCGATGCCTTGGGGATCGTCATAAGGATTGAGGAATGCGAGGATGCGCTTGCGACGATAGTCGCTGCTCATGATCGCGAATCCGAGCGCGAACACGCCGACCGGCACGCACAGCAGGAAGTGAACGAACTTCGCGCCGCCTGCGAAGAGAATCAAACAAGCCACGGCGCCGATCAGCGCGCCGGTGCCGAGATCTTCGAGAACGATGAAGCCCGACACCGCGCCGACCACGATCATGATCGGAATGAACCCGCGGAAGAACTCGCCGATCACGCTGGCACGCGCATAGCAATACCACGCGATCAGCGGAATCATGAACCACTTCGCGATTTCGCTTGGCTGAACGCTCAACGCATCGCCCAACCCGGGAACCGGCAGTCTGATCCAACGATGCGCGCCGTTCACCTCGGTGCCGATCACCGGCAGATACACCATCGCACACACGATCACCAATGCGCCGCCGACGATCATCAGAGGCGTCGTTGCGCGGCCGGTTTCATTCGCGCCGAAAGGACCGGGAAGCGCACCGAGCAACCGACGGACGGGAAGCATCGCACCCAGTCCCATCGCAGCGATCGCAAGGACCATGTACAGCGTCTGTCGTGAGAAGATGATGTCACCCGCGGTCATGATCGGAGTGGCGGGGGCGTTCAGCGTGACCCGACTGACCGACATGGTGGCGGAGTTCACCATCACCACCCCGATGGTCAGCAGGCTGATGACGCACAATGCGATGACGTGGCGTGCTTGAATCATGAATCATCCGATATCGGCGGACCCCTTCAATCTCGTGCAAAACCCGATCAAAATCGCCGACGAATCACGCTTCGCCGCATTCGGGACATCGCGCCGCTGTCGCCGCACGCCTGTCGTAGCCGCAACCGGTACACAGCCCGTCGGCCAGGCGCCTTCTTCGGATCACCCATGCTCGAAGAGAGACCAATCCCAGGGGTAGTCCCGCGAAAAACAGAAAGTTCACCAGCAGCCCCGGCAGAATCACACCGATCGGCAACGCAAGCCCGCGCAAAGTCCTCGTCGCCCCAACACCGTCGAACATCCCGGGGGCAGTGGACGATGGTTTGCTTGTGAACGGTCGCCAAACCCCATACTCCGCGGCGGGGCGATCCCGATACGCCCGGGTCGTCATGCTCATACAGCGCATTGGCCATCCCGTTGCCTCGGTCACGATCCGAAACGCATCATCTCCCGCGATCTCGCGTGCTGTCCAGTAGGGCAGTTCATCCATGCGGTTCATCGGGGCTTCCGCCCTCGCGGTGTCGAGCGTCAATCCGTTCGCCGGCGGCAGAATCATGACCCATGTCGTCCAGTTCGACTCTTGTTCGAAGACGTTCGAAAACGACGATTTAGCCGCCAAACCGCTCCGCAATGTCACGATGGATGTATCAAACCCGGGCAGACGAGGTAGCCA
>JBKDPX010000061.1:0-15334 GCA_046342165.1 Phycisphaerales bacterium
GTCTGGTAGTGGTGTCCCAGAATGACCAGTGAATCGCCGAGTTCCGCACGGCGCTTCGAGATCAAGGCGGCGAGCTCGTCGGGGCTGAGTTTGCCGTATGAGGCGGGAAGTGACGGTTGCCAGAGCATCACGAAATGATAAGCCGGTCGCGGCGATCGGGCACTTTGGCAAGTTCTAACTATTGTTTATATCGGCGACGGGGCCGAGCTTGGAGCGCTCGCCCATCCCGTACTCGACTTCGCCGAGCAACCGCGAGATATACGCTTGAAAGTCGTCGTGCAGGATCTTCATCTGGCCGCCGTGCATCATCCGCCGGAAGCTCTCTTCGCGCGCGATCTCGCGCATGCGGCGATCCCACGACATGAAGTACGTCTCGGGAATCTGGCCCTGGTTGTAACTGAACCACACGATCTCGAAGACCGAGAGTTGCATCAGATTGAAGAAGTATTCGCGGATCTCGTCGTCGCTCTTGAGATTCGCGACGTCATGCTTGTATGTTCTGGCGAGCGCCGGATCTTCGACACGCATGCGTCGAAGTTCAGCCTGCATCTCGACGAGCTTCGTGAAGTTCGACACATGAGCGGCGCGACGGTTCTGCCTCAGTTGAAACGCCGCGAAGATCACGCCCGAAGCCACCGCGAACGATGACAGCGATTGCAGCAACAGCGCGGCGATTTGAAGATTGAATTCCATGATGGAATCTTACGTCGTGCGGCGGCGACACCTACTTGCCGACACAGAACGTGGAGAAGATGCGACCCAGCAGATCCTCGACGCTGATCTTCCCCGTCAAATCGGAAGCCCCGTCCAGCGCGCGCCGCAGACTCTCCGCCTCCACTTCGGGCCTCTTGATCGCCCGCGCATCCCCGTCAACGGCCCGCATCGCATCCTCGACGGCTTCGAGCACGGCGAGCATCACCCGTCTTTGTCGGGGAAGAGCACCCGTTTTGGCTGTCGCGTCTCCGGCGATTCCCCAGGCCGCGTCGATGATCGCGTTTCGAAGTGATTCCACGCCGTATCCGTCGAGCGCGCAGACCTCATGCTTCGTCGCGGCGCCGGAGATATCCGCAAATGTTCGAACACGGATCAGCGTTGCATCGGTGGCGGGGCGTTCCGATTCATCAAAACGACCCGACGGATCACACCACAAGGCGATCTCGGCTTCGCGGCAGGCTTGAAGCGCGCGCTGTTGCGCCGCGAGCGCCGATGGACCCATCGCGTTCGCATCGAGCCCGGGAAGATCGAGCACATGAATCTCATTCGCGCCGGTTTTGGGGAGGATTTCGTCGATCACATCTCGCGTGGAGCCGGCGGTCGCGGAAGTCACCGCGCGTTCGGCTCCGATGAGCGCATTGAACAGCGTGCTTTTGCCCGCGTTGGGTTTCCCGACCAGCGCGACGCGTACCCCGTGTCTGGAACGCTCCGCACGGTCACGATCTCCGAGACACGCTTCGATGGAGTCTCGAAGTCTCGCGAGTCGCGCGCGCAGCTCTTCCGGCGAGATCGCGACGACGTCCTCTTGATCCGTGAAGTCGATCCCTGCCTCCACCAACGCGAGCAGAGACGCGAGCTCCTCCGCCCAGGCAAGGAACTCCGTGCCCAGTTTTCCGGTCAAAGCATGGCGCGCCGTGTCGAGTTGCGCCGCGTTCGCGGCATGAACCATCGCGCCAACGCCTTCGGCTTGCGCAAGTGATAAGCGTCCGGCGAGTAACGCGCGCGCCGTGAACTCTCCGGGAAGCGCAAGTCGAACGCCGTCATGGCGCAGGATTCGGGACATCACCCGCTCGACCAGAAAGGGATTCCCGGGAATCAGCAATTCGAAGCCGGCGTCGCCTGTGTAACTTCGCGACTTCTCATAAACGATCGCAAGAGCGGGAAGTTCATGTGGTTCGAGGCGGATCCGGACCGCGCGGATCGATCTCGAACCCGTTGCGGTCGAAGTGAGCGCGTGAAAAACCTGATCGGCATCGGTGCCGAAGACCCGGATGATGGCACGCGCGCACGCGCCCGGAGGTGAAGCGCAAGCGGCGATGGTCTCTGCCGGGTTCATGGAAGCGGTGACTCAGCGCTTGCGGGATTGCTGACGCGCCTTTGCTTCCGCTTCCTTGCGCTTTTGTTCAGCCAGTTCCTGCAAACGCTGCATGAAACCGCCGGACTTGCCGACGGGCTTCTTCACGTTCAGCAGGTCGTACTTCTCCATGTGCGCGCGAATGTAGCGCGCTTCGAAGATGCCGAGCACGGAGTTGGCGAGGAAGTACAGGGAAAGTCCGCTCGGTGCGTTGTACATCATGAGCGGGAACATGATCACCATCATCCACTGCATCATCTTCTGCTGGAACTCCTGCTCGGGAGTCATCTCCGTCGTCTGCGGCGGCTTGAGATACTTCTGCTGCAGATAGAAGACGACGCCGAGCACGAGCGGCAACACATTGACCGATTCGATCGGCCCGAGCAGCGGAACGTTCGCGATCGTCTTGCCGAAGTAGTAGAAGCGATCGGGTTCCGCAAGGTCGCCCAGGAAGTTCCAGAAGGGCGAGTTCGCGGGTTGAAGTTGCATGATGCCGTAGAACGCGCCTTGGTGACGCAATTCCACCGCGAAGTACAATGTCGCCGAGAGCGCGATCCACACCGGGGTCTGCAGGAATGTCGGCAGACAGCCGAGCATGCCAAGCGGGCTGACGCCTTCCTCGCGCCACAACTTGCCCATCTCTTCCTGCAAGCGCTTGGGATCGTCCTTGAACTTCTCTTGGATCTGCTTTTGCTTGGGCGCCATGGACGCCATTTGCTTTCCGAAACGCGCCATTTTGATCTGCGTGCTCTTGGTCAGCGGATGCAGAATCGTGCGCACGATCACCACGAGCAGAAAGATCGCGATGGCCCAATCGCCCGTCAGCGAGTGAAGAGACGTCACCAACCACAACAGCAGACTCGTCATCGAGTCAAACGTGCAAAATGCGCATGGTCCGCCGAAGTTGTAGTAGGGCAGTCCCTTGAGATTCATCGCCGCGGGACGCGGATCCGTTTTGAGGACTCGCTTGTCCATCGGGCCGGCGAACACCGCGAGCGACAGATCCGCTTCGCCGCCGGCGCGAATGTTCACCGGGGCGAAGTGCAAGCGCATGCCGATCTCGGGAGTGATCGCCGATCCTGCGAACACACGCGTGACTTTTTCGATCGATGCGAACTTCTTCGGAGGCTTCGAATCCGCGGGATTGATCAGCGGATACACCGCCGCGGCGTAATAGCGGTTCGTGAAACCGACCCACGCGAGGGTCATCTTGGCTTCGCGGCTTTCATCATTCGGCCAGAGTGTCTTGTCGCCGCTGCCCGCGTTGAGATCGAGCACATCCGCGCGAGGCAGATCGAAACGATCGGTTTGCACGATCGACTCGGTGGGGTCGAACTCGGGTGACAGCACATAGCCGACGCGCATGCGACGCTTGTCGCCGCCATAAGACGTGGAGTCTTGGGGGAGATCAAGCGGCCCCATCTGCGTGAGTCGAATCGTCAAGTCCGCACTGGAGAGGTTGAACACCTTCTGGCTGATTTCGATCTCGTAGCTTTCCGGGTTCAGTGTGAAGACGCGTTCGATGCGGAGAACGGGGCTCTTTTCCGCCGCGGTCTCGATGATTGCTTCGAAGGCGTTTTCCTTGCCCTCCACTCGACGCCACACGGACTCGCCGTTTTGACGGGAGACCAAAGGCACGCGCTGGCTCGACGCGGGATCGGAACTCACGAACTCAACCGCCACGATTCCGAACGGGGTCATCTGTACGGTGCCCTGCTCCGTCGTGAACCTGAAATCCGATTGCAACGCGACGTGCGCGTCTTCCTTGATCGACGTGAAATGCCCGCTCAGTTTGAGATCGGCGATGCCGGCGCCGTTGTCCGAGATCGTCAGTTGTTGGTACGTCTTTGACTTCGGATCCAATGAACCGATCGTCGTTCCGGGAATCCGCTGTGCGGAGTCGACGACGCGAGCCTGCAGCGCACCCAACGACATCGTCGCCGGTTGCGCGACGGGAGTCGGAGCGGCTGTCGGTGCCGAGGCAGGTTGTGCCGGCGCGGGTGTTGGCGCAGGCGTACTTGTTGATTCCTTCTTTGTTGTCGATTCCGTTGTCGTGACCGGGTTGGACGTCTTGATGAACGCCCACACGACGAACAGACCGATCGTGATCGCCACGGCCGGAACGAAGAAACGCAGGAAACTGTTTTTGGGTTGGGGCATGATGTGCTGACTCGTTGTCCGAATCGCCGTGTCGCGGCGACCGGTGCAAACGATAGCACGAAAAGCGGGGGATCCGATCCCGAATCGAGGGCTTTATCTGCCTTCGAACAGTCGATCGCCGAGCCAATCGCTCAATTGCGGAATCGCTTTGATCTTGTTCGCGGTCGTCGCGATGTCGTACTCGACCCGCACGAACTGAACAAAGCCCAAAGAGCCGCCCTTGAAGTTCGGGCGGTCCGCGCTCGTCTCCCCCGGCCCGTGAATCACCACGTAACTCGCGCGCGGATCGAAATCGCGCGGCTGTCCGACAGAGCCGACATTGATGATCGCCTTCTCGCCCTCACGGAACGAGTAGCACCGATCATCGCCGAGTTCGCCCGGCGGGTAGAAGTCCGGCTCGCTTGTAAACACCCCGGGCACATGAGTGTGTCCCACGATGCACACATGTTGGACGCGATCAAAGATGCTGTCGATCTTGTCGGGAGAGTTCGAGGTGTCATCCGGGAAGATGTATTCGTTGATCGGGCGACGGGGCGAGCCGTGGACCGCCAACAACTGCACAGCGGTCGAACCCGCCGCGCTGATGCCGCCCTCCCCGATGCTCTCGACCACGCGAACCTTGAGCCGATTCAGAAACTCGTATCGCTTGGCGCGCAGTGCGGGATCAGGCTCCTGGTCGAACTGATCGCGGGTCCAAAATGCCGCGCTTTCCGCCCCGGGGTTGAAATTCGTCGGTTCATACAAGACGCCGTAGTCGTGGTTGCCCATGAGACACCACGCGCACTTGGAGCTGACAAGATCCACGGATTCCAACGGATCCGGTCCGTATCCGACGGTGTCGCCCAGGCACACAATCCGCGTGATCCCGCGCCGCTCAATGTCCGCGAGGACGGCCTTGAGGGCGACTGCATTGCCGTGGACATCACTGATCACCGCTGTGGGCACTCGATGCACTCCGTTCCTGAATGCGGATGCTAGGGGAAAGCGATCCAACTGACAAACCAATCGGCCAAAGCCCCCGCGATCGTCCATCAAGGCATCCCCTTGCCGAATTGGCAGTTGCGTAACACTTCCCCATTGGTCCGAGATTTGCACACTTCAGACCGTTGAATCGCCGATGAACCATCTGAAGCGGGAGTGCTCTCTGACGGCACGCCGCGGCTTCAGCCACAGGGCGTCGTGCCCGTGGACCGTTGAAATATGACTCGCCCACCCGCAAGGGATTGGCGGGTGGAAAGGGAAGTAAGTCATGCCCGCAGCAGGTGTTACATATCAGCGCACGCGCGAGATGACCATCGACGAGCTCTTGCTCGAGAACCGGATCGTCTTCCTGATCGGAGAGATCAATTTCTCCAGTGCCGCGCGCGTCATGATGCAGATGCTCTACCTCGAGAACCTCAAGAGAGGCCAGGACATCCACTTCTATATCAATTCGCCCGGTGGCGCCGTGGATGACACCCTCGCCATGTACGACACCATGCGATTCCTCGCCAGCCCGGTCAATACATATTGCATCGGTCGGGCGTACTCAGGCGCGGCATTGCTGCTCACCGCCGGCGTGAAAGGCAAGCGCTACATCCTGCCTCACGCCAAGGTCATGATCCACCAGCCGTACGGCGGCGTCACCGGTCAGGCCGAAGACATCCGCATTCAGGCCGAGCAGATCATCAAGTCCAAGCGCGAACTGAATCGCATCCTGGCGAAGCACACGGGTCAGCCCATCGAACAGATCGAGGCGGATTCCGAGCGCGACAAGTTCTTCGCGGCCGAAGAGGCCAAGAACTACGGCCTCGTCGATGAAGTGTTGAATGAAACGCCGAAGGAAGCGTTCGGCGGTCGCTAATTGTTCCGAAACGAAAGTCATGCGTTCGATCAGCACACGCATTTGAATCAGGAGACAGGCGAGCGCGGAGTCGAAGTTCAGGATTCCGCCGCGAGCCGACAAGCCATGTCCGGATACCTCGTACCCATCGTCATTGAAAAGTCCGCGAAAGGTGAGCGCTCATACGACATCTACTCGCGACTGCTGAAGGATCGCATCGTCTTCATCGGAGGTCCGATCAACGACGACTTGGCGAATCTCGTCGTCGCTCAGTTGCTCTTCCTCGCCAACGAGGACGCCAAGAACGACATTCACGTCTACGTGAACAGCCCCGGCGGAAGCGTCTCGGCCGGATTGGGCATCATCGATACGATGAAGTACATCCAGTGCGATGTCTGCACCTACATCATCGGACAGGCGGCGAGCATGGGAAGCCTCATCTCCGTCAGCGGAACCAAGGGCAAGCGGTTCACGCTCCCCAACTCGCGCAACCTCATGCACCAACCTCTGCTTGGCGGCGTGATGGAAGGCCAGGCGACCGATCTTGAGATCGAAGCGCGCGAAATGCTGCGCATCCGTGAACGTCTGTATCAGATTTACGCCGACGCCACCGGCCAAACGGTCGAGCGCATCACCAAGGATTGTGACCGAAACAAGTGGCTCGATGACAAGGAAATGCTCGAATACGGCCTCGTTGACGCCGTTCTTCAGCGCATGCCCCATCACAAATCCTCCGGCTCAGACTCGGAATAAACTAACGCCGCGATGAGCAATGCGGCACAAGCCAACTTCTTCAACAGCACCCGCATGATCGGGTGCTGTTTTCTTGTGCTCGCGTCGTCGGGTTGCCGTATCCGCGTCGGCGGTGAAACGACCGTCGAAGCCGAGAACATGCGACTGCGTCAGGAAAATCGCGCGCTCATCCGCGCCGCCGAATCGTCCGAACTCGCGCGCGCGGAAGCCGAGTCCAAGCTTGCGCAAACCGTCGGCGGAACTTCCGGCGACGCGCGCGCGGCGAACATCATGGCCGCGATTCCGCGCTTGACCCGAATTGTCATATCCGAAAATTCTTGCATTGACCGGAACGGCGTGGCGCGCGTCTTCGTCGAGGCGCAGGACGGTCGCGCCCGCGCGATGCAAGTTGTCGGAGAACTTACAGTCACGATCGCACAAGGCGACCGTGAACTCGCGACGCGCACCTATGCACCTCTCGAACTGCGCGAGGCCTACCGCACCGGTCCCTTCGGCGCGCATTACCTCGTCGAGTTTCAACTCAACGAACGCCCCGAGTCCGCCGTCCTGCGGATGAAGTTCACCGAACTGCCCGTGACGCGGGTGTTTGTTGTTGAGGAAAAGGCCTTAGGAGTGAGGCCGTAGGCCGTCGTCAGCCCGGTATCGACATCAATGGCCTATGCCTATGGCCTAAGGCCTAAGGCCTTAGGCCCAAGTGCTTCCACACTGGCCTTCCGTCAGCTGGGCAACGGGAACTTCCCACAGAGCGCTTTCAATTCCGCACGCACCTTGGCGCATTCCGTGGCGGCGTTGCCTTTGAGGCCCGCATCAAGGACGCGGTCGATCCATGCCGCGATTTGCTTCATCTCGGCCTCTTTGAACCCGCGTGTCGTGGTGGCGGGGGTGCCGAGACGGATGCCGCTGGTGATCTTCGGCGGACGCGGATCATCGGGAATGCCGTTCATGTTGCAGATCATGCCGGCGTCTTCGAGCCACTGGCTCGCGTCCTTGCCCGTCAAATCCGCGTGGCGCGCGCGCAGGTCGACGAGCATCAGGTGGTTGTCCGTTCCGCCCGTGGTCATGCGATAGCCGTGCGAGGTCAACGCCGACGCGAGCGCACGCGCGTTGGCGACGATCTGCGTGCAGTATGTCTTGAACTCGGGCTTCAACGCCTCGCCGAACGCGACGGCCTTCGCGGCGATCACGTGCATCAGCGGTCCGCCTTGCGCACCGGGGAAGAGGGCGCGATCGATCTTCTTCGACAACTCCTCATCATTTGTAAGAATCAGTCCGCCGCGCGGGCCGCGAAGCGTCTTGTGCGTCGTCGTGGTGACGACGTGTGCATGCGGGAACGGACTGGGATGCACGCCGCTGGCGACGAGGCCGGCGATGTGTGCGACGTCGGCGACGAGCATCGCGCCGCACTCGTCGGCGATCGCGCGGAACTTCGCGAAGTCGATCACGCGCGGATACGCCGAAGAGCCGACCAGGATGCTCTTCGGCTTTGCTTCGAGGCACACGCGGCGTGTTTCCTCGTAGTTGATCTGTTCGTACTGCGGATGGCTCTTGTCATAGTGCAACGGATAATGCACGGGTTTGAAGAAGCGACCCGAAAAGTTGAGCTTCATGCCATGGCTCAGGTGTCCGCCGTCTTTGAGCACCAAGCTCGCGAAGGTGTCACCGGGTTCCATCAGCGCCTGCATCATCGCCTGATTGGCCTGCGCACCCGAGTGCGGTTGCACGTTGGCGAACTTCGCGCCGAACAGTTGCTTCGCGCGATCCCGAGCGATGTCTTCGATGCCGTCGTGGTGGATACACCCGCCGTAGTAGCGCGCGCCCGGATATCCCTCGGCGTATTTGTTGGTGAGACACGTCCCCATCGTGTGCATCACCGCACCTGAAACATGATTCTCGCTGGCGATCAACTCGATCGTCGTCGCCTGGCGTTCGGATTCGCGCGCGATGAGTTCAGCAATCTGCGGATCGCGGGACTTCAGGAGGGTCAACACCGAGTCGGAAATGGGATCGTGTGCCATAGTTGGGCGATAATAGGGGATCGATCCCTGAAGTCAGCCCGTGGACTCCCCCGACCTGCATTTATGCAGCAGCCCTAACATGAAGTATGCCGATTCGTATGCCCGCTGAAAAGTTGAATTCGTTGCGCCCGTTTTACGGTGGGCGAAGAGTCTGCGTCACCGGAGGGGCCGGTTTCATCGGCGGCCATTTGGTCGATGCGCTCTTTTGGCTCGGTGCCGATATCACCGTCATCGATGATCTCTCCAATTCCGACCTCTCGCATCTCTCCGAACTCATCGAGGCCGAACCCGATCGTGTCCGTTTCGTTCACGGTTCGATCTTGGACGAGCAAGCGCTGACGGATGCGGTCGATGACGCGCAAACCGTCTTTCATCTCGCCGCGCTCGGGAGCGTGCCGCGGTCGGTCGAGGATCCGGAGCGATTCGCGGCAGTCAACATCACGGGCACTCAGCGGGTGCTTCAAGCCGCGCGTTTCGCGAAGGTTGATCGCGTGGTCGCCGCCAGTTCGTCGAGCGTGTACGGTGATCAAGTCGAGTTGCCGAAAGTCGAGACGCAACCGCTGAAGCCCATGTCTCCGTACGCGGCGACAAAGGCATGCGGTGAGCACCTCTGCGCGGTGTGGTCGCAGTGCTACGGACTGTCGACGGCGAGTTTGCGGTATTTCAATGTTTTCGGGCCGGGGCAAAGCGCCGATTCCACGTACGCGGCGGTGGTTCCGGCATTCGCAAAGATGCTGTTGACAGGCGAGCGACCGGTGCTGTTCGGAGACGGCATGCAGACGCGCGACTTCACCTTCGTCGGCAACGCGGTGTATGCGACGCTGCTGGCCGGTTCGACGAAGACGGAGTTGAAGGGCGAAGCGATGAACATCGGCATCGGTCGTCGCATCAGTTTGCTCGAGTTGGTCGCGATGCTCGGCCGACTCTGTGACCGTGACGGTGTGATGCCGATTTTGAAACAGCCCCGAGCAGGCGATGTGTTGCATTCGCTCGCCGATATCTCACGTGCGAAGTCGTTGATCGGGTACGAACCCATCACGCGATTGGAAGATGGATTGGCGGAAGCGGTCGAGGCATACCGAACGCTGTATCAACGAGCCTGACATGTCCACGATCTGCGGCATTCTCCAACTCTTTCGACTTGCTTGGATTTCTCGTTTTCGTTTCAAAGGGCCCTACTGGACCTGGCGAATGCAAACGGCTTTCGGTCGTGGAATGCCTTCCGATCGTTTGGAACTGATCCGATCCGTGCTTGAGTACGGACGTTGGGTGCATCGGCTTCGGCGTGACACCAAGTGATTGTGGCCATCTCGCGGCGGATTCGCCGATGATTCACTCGACTTGTCACGCAACGGAGAATCGGTCATGGCGGAATCACGCTCATTTGCATCTGCTTTCCTTCCGGGTTTGGTCGTCGGATTGGTTGTCGGCAGTCTCCTCGGCGCATTTCTGGCGCCGCGACTGAACGCTCCAGATAATCCCAAAGCGCCACCGGTGACAAACTCCGCAACGCCGCCCGCCGATCGAGAACCTCTGCCGGCATCGGCGACTTCGACTGCCGAGGACGACGCCGAAAAGCGGAAAGAACAACTTGAAGCGGAAATCAAAGGAACTCCGGCACCCGCTGAAGCTCCCAAGTGACACGGCGCCCGCGAGCGCTTAGACTGCGCCCATGGACAAGGCGCGACTCTCGAAACTCCTGAAACAACACGCGACGACGGCGAAGTTGCTCGGCGCGGAGAGTGTTCCCTCCTACCGCAAGTCCGCACGCGGCACCACTCGCGTGATTGATGATGAAGTCGCAAAGCCGGTCGTCGCGACGCCGGTGAAGAAGGCGGCGGAGAAAGCGCCGGTTGCCGGAACCTCGTCGAAATCATCCGGCGGCATGATCGAACTTCCCGCTCAACGAAAACGCGGTGACGCGAAAACGGCCAATCGACTGCTCGATGAATTGCTCGCTAAGTACATCGCCGATGCGCCGCATAAGCAGTTCAAGACTGATTTCACCAACATCGTCTTCGGAGACGGCGATCCTTGTGCGCGCCTGATGTTTGTCGGCGAGGCGCCCGGTGCCGAAGAGGATCGAACCGGTAAACCGTTCTGCGGTCGCTCCGGAGAATTGCTCAACAAGATGATCGCGGCGATGGGACTTTCGCGGGAAACGGTCTACATCGCCAATGTGCTGAAGACCAGACCTCCGGACAACGCGACTCCGACAACATTCGAAATCGAACTCTGTGCTCCTTACTTGTTGACGCAAATCGATATCGTGATGCCTGAGGCGATCGTCGCGCTCGGTCTTCCCGCGTCCCGCGCTTTGTTGCGCACCGAGTCGCCCATGTCGTCGATGCGCGGGCAATGGCATGAGATGACTCTCCCATCCGGTCGTACGGTCCCGGTCATGCCGACCTATCACCCGGCCTATGTCCTTCGTAACTACACCGACGAAACCCGAAAGAAAGTTTGGTCAGACTTGACCATGGCCATGGATAAGCTTGGCATCAAGCCTCCCGTTCGCAAGGCATAAACGGCTGAAAATGAGGGAGTTAGCCTCCACGCCTTCGGCTCGGAGGTAGATCGCCAAAATAATTGCAAACCCCTGCAACCGAGATGTGGTTCCCTGCGGATGGATACCAGTCCGGTGGATGTTGCTCATTCCCCGGACTGATCATGACCCCCACGAGACTCGGCACTTGGGTTTGTTTCTGAGTGCCGGGTTTTTCTTTTTCCGGCCGTCACTTCGGTTCGAGAGTCTTCTTCAGTCCCAGATCCGCTTCATGCGGCAGCTTCGTCATCTTGGTCACCAACAGGCGCGGATCGGTCGTCCATCGGACTTCAAAGCTGACTTCAACGGCATCGCCGGATGCGAAGTTCGTCATGCCCGTCTCGACTTCGCTCGAGAGTCCCGGGAACTCCATCACCATTTCTTTCATGCCCACGACCTTGCCGTTGCGATCTTGAAACTCCGGGATCGCCGCGTGGTGTAGCTGCAAAAACGCATCGGATCGCGGCATTTCAACGATTCTGGCTCTCACGACATACGACTGATCCGGCGGCGCGAGTTCTTCGCGACGCTCGCAAGCGCACATCATCACACACATCACGATCGAGCTCAGTATTCTCAGCATGCCAAACGATAAGACCCCCGAGCGTGGCTCGAGGGTCTTCGTGTGTGCGGATTGAGAGGCAAGCCCTCAGGTCATCAGGCTGACTTGATCGAGATGTACTTGCTGACCGCGTTGAGATCGCCGATCGAATCAGCCGTGAAGTACATGGTCCACTTCTGACCCGGACGGGCGAGCACCACCTGAGCGGGCTTCTCGCGGCTGGTCCACATGCGGTTGCCGCGGTTGTAGACATTCAAGCGCTGCTTGCGGACGACTTGAGCGCGACGCAGCGCGCGGCGGTTGCCGCCGTCACGACGCATCAGGCGCATGATGGTGCTCTCCGCATCTTCGGTGCGGGGGAGCTTCTCAACGGTGCAGACGACCTGCTGGCCGGGCTTGAACTTCGAAAGATCGAGAGACATAGTCAATACCTCTGAAATCGGACCGGACCCCTCCGAAGCGGATGGGGTTGAGATGCTAGGCGGGCCGTCCCCTGATTTCCAACCCGCAAGGGAAGCCCGTCCTAGACTTGACGCCTATGAACGCACCGAACCCGGCACCCGAAGCTCCCCGATTCGATCCAAACGCCGCGCATCAGACAAAACCGCGTTTGCGTCCTGTTCGGGGTTTTCAGGCGCAGTTCGGGAATCAGATGGCTCTTGGCCTTGCTGATTCGCGGCAAATCTCCAAGAAGGTGGTCTTCACTGTCCCCGCCGCACAGTTCATTCTGCCCCTTATGGACGGGAATCGGGGTTTGGATGAGATCGTGGCGGCTGTCGGTCGTGGTTTGAATCGGGAGAGCCTCGAGCACCTGGTCGCTCAGTTGGACGATGCCGGTTTGTTGTTCGGGCCGACTTTTGAAGCGATGCTCGCCCAAATGAGGGCTGATTTCGATGCCAATGGTGTCCTTCCGCCGGCTTCGACAGCCACCTTGATCGACAGCATCGCTCAGCACGAAAGTGGCGAGCGCTTTGAATCGATGTCCGAATCGGAACGCACGCAAGTCGGCATGACCAAGCTCAAGTCGGTGATGGATGAGTGGATGGGCGCCGCGCTGAAAGATGCGCAGCAACCGAGCTTCAACGCGCTTCCCAAAGCCATTGTGGCGCCGCACCTTGAGTATCAGCGTGGCTGGTTGAATTACGCCTCCGTTTACGGGAGGCTGCGGGTGGTCGATCGTCCGGATCGGATCGTCATTTTGGGCACGAATCACTTCGGTGAAGCCACCGGTGTGTGCGGGTGTGACAAGGGATACGAGACGGCCTTCGGAACCTGCGAATGTGACACGCAACTGCTTGCTGCGCTGAAAGATGCGCTCGGTCCGGCCGATGCGGAAAAGCTGCTTGCCAACCGGTATGACCACGAAAGCGAGCATTCGATTGAGTTGCAGATCCCGTGGATCCAGCATGTGTTCGGAGCCGATGAGGGCGGAAAGTACCCGAAGGTGTTCGGCGTCCTCGTGCACGACCCTGCTGTCAATGACGGCAACTCATATGATGGCAATGGTTTAGGGATCGAGCCCTTCATTGCGGCCATGAAAAAGGCGATTGCCTCGATGCCCGGCAAGACGCTCATCGTGGCAAGCGCGGACCTGAGCCATGTGGGACCGGCCTTTGGACCCACCTACGGATACAACGGCCCGTTGGCCGGCGATCAGGAGCAGGTGGTCAATGTTCGCAATCAGGTGTTTGCGCACGATCGCGAGATGGTCACCCTTGTGGCCGAAAACAAGCCCGATGAATTGATCGCCAGCATGGCGTGGCAGTCGAATCCCACTCGTTGGTGCAGCGTCGGCAGCCTGGTGGCGACGATGAAGATCGTCGAGGCGCAGAAAGTGGAAGTGTTGAATTACGCCGCAGCCATGGACCCCGAGGGTTCCACGATGGTGAGCAGCATCAGCGCGGCGATGCATTGATCGCGCAACTCGTTACGAACCAGTGACGGCCGCCGCGCAACGCTTGCGCGCCGCGAGTCGTACTGTCTGCATAGGCCTGTCGAAGCGAGCGTCTCGCGCGTCAGGTAGACTGCATCTCCCGTCGTCGCGCATCTACGCGCCGAATGGTTGAGCGTCTGAAGTTTGAAGTGATTCGTTGAGGAGCACACGCATGGCAAGTGCGAACGCATGTTGGGGCATCGAGGTCGGAGCTTCGTCGGTCAAGGCGCTGAAGCTCGAAGCCACAGGCGATGGCAAAGTGAAGGTCGTGGATTACGCGATCGTGCAACACGCAAAGCCGCTGTCGACGCCGGGTGTCGACGCCAACGATGTGATTCGCGTGTCGCTTGGTCAGTTGGCGAGTCAGTTGGATTTGAGCAAGGCTTCAGTTGCGGTCTCCGTACCGGGACACGCGGCGTTCGCGCGATTCGCGAAGTTGCCGCCGGTGGAACCGAAGAAAGTCCCTGACATCGTGAAGTTCGAAGCGATGCAGCAGATTCCATTCCCGCTCGAGGAAGTGGAGTGGGACTACCAGACCTTCGTCACGCCCGACTCACCCGAGATCGAAGTGGGGATCTTTGCGATTCACCGCGACCGTGTGATGGAGCGTCTTGCGATGCTGCAGGATGTCGGTATCACGCCGAGCCACATCGTGCTGAGTCCGATCGCGGTGTACAACGCGCTGGCGTACGACCTTGATTTCGATACCAACACGCCGGGAACGATCATCGTCGATGTTGGAACAACGTCAACGGATCTCGTCGTCGCGACCCCGGGTCGCGTCTGGGTTCGTACGTTCCCTGTCGGAGGACATCAGTTCACGGAAGCGCTGGTGGAGGCGTTTCAACTGACATATCCGAAGGCCGAGAAACTCAAGCGCGAAGCGGAAGACGCCAAGCACGCTCGTCAGGTTCTGCAGGCGATGCGCCCGGTCTTCACGGATCTCGCGCAGGACATTCAGCGTTCAATCGGTTACTTCCAGTCTCTCAATAAGGATGCGAATCTCACCCGACTGATCGGAGTCGGCGCCACGTTCGAACTGCCGGGATTGCGCAAGTTCCTGAAGCAGCAATTGGGCATGGATGTGTATCGCATCGAGAACTTCAAGAAGGCCGAAGTCGATGCGGATCGGGCGCACGCGCTGAACACCGCATCGCTGCAGTTGTGCACGTGCTACGGACTTGCGTTGCAAGGGCTCGAACTCAACACCGTCGGCGGCAACCTGATGCCTGTTTCGGTGGTGCGCGAGTCGATGTGGAAGGAGAAGGTGCCGTGGTTCGGTCTCGCGGCGGGTCTCGCCGTTGCAAGCAGCGTGACGATGTTCGCCCGCCCTTGGATGGACAAGATCGCGATTGATGCGAATCCGCCGGGTCAAATCATCGCGTCTGTGATGCGGCAATTCAGCGAACAGAAGCAACAGGCGGAAGAAGCGAAGGTGTTGGATGCCGGACAGCCTGATTTGCGCGCCGCGAACGC
>JBKDPX010000062.1:0-9125 GCA_046342165.1 Phycisphaerales bacterium
TTCCTCGAACCCCGCACCTTACAAGCTCATGTCGTCGCGCGAGGGCGGGCGTCATTGCATCCAAGCATCCGACGGATGAAGTCGTCGCTTGCGTGCCTCCGTGGCGATCGTTGAGTGTTTCCTTTGAAAGTTCACTCTTGCATGCTTCGGATGAACCGCGTTCGGGGTTCGCGGGTTCCGTCGTTCGGGGGGCAGCCGTTCCGCGTTCACCCTCAAAAGAAAAATTATCATTTTTCAAGATTGTCTCTCGACAGTTCATCCCCATTTCGGCTTTTTCGCACGGGGCTGACGCATTCGTCGCATTTGAGCTGTTGGTATCACCGGGGAGAGGGTTGATTGATGAGAAGTCGATTCGAAAGACCTTGGTTCGCATCGCTGCGCCACGCCGCACACAAGAGGTCGGCTCGCGTTGTTCGATGAGCACTCCCGAGGCCTCGAGCCGCCTGATGATCTTCTGAACGCCGCGCACCGTGAATCCCGTCGCCTCGGCGATTGAGCGCATTGACGGCCATAACTCGCCGGTTTTGGGGTTCCACCATTGCAGCAGCGCTCGCAACACCGATTTCGCGTTTCGATCCAAGCGAGACGCGCCGATGAGCCTTGACGCACGAGCGAAGATCGGCGCCCGTGCCCTCCCCTGACTCAAACCCTGAACATCAGACATCCCACACCTCCGTATTCGAGGACGCTGTGAAGTCCTCTGCTATACCGGCGGGGTGGTCGGGTTTGTGCGCACAAAGCCGTCGCACTTTTCTTGATGGTGGATACGGGCATCCGGATCGGTGTGGAACTTCCGTGTTGATCACGGTTGATTACATTAGTACCAATGGTACATTTGTGAGGGAAGACACCATGTGAGCGAGGTTGTTATCAGCAATCGCGAGCCCAATACCGACCGAATGAATCGCCGCAGGCGTGAGCCATCGATCGTGAAAAAGCGTCGAACGAGTTCGCGTTCGCGAAAGTCGACTGCGCGCGATCGCGGTGATGCAAAGCAGGCTGGGGAGCGTCAAGTGCCCGATGAAGCCGTGCGCGTCGAATTGAACAACATGATCACGAGATTGCTGCCCGATCTGTTGACAATCATGCGACGATTGAGCGGCACGATGGGATCAAGTCCGGAATCGCTCATGAATCAACTGATGGCGACGCGGCTGATGAAGAAGCCCGATTTCCCGAGGGAGCGCAAACCGTTCATCGGTTGGGTGCTCGCGAATCTCAAAGGTCTCGTGATCGATCGACTGCGGAGTGAAACGAGTCGAAAGCGGCGTGAGCGCAATCGCACGATCGATCGATCCGAAACCGGCATTTCGCTCGGGCCGGAGTTGGAACCCGCGTTGAAGAGTTTGGATCGCGTCGATCCCGACGGCGGCATGATGGTGAGAATGCGGTTCTTTGCGTGCATGAAGATCGAAGACATCACATTGACGTATGGAGTTGACCGCCAGACGGTGGCCCGCAAGCTCAAACAGTCGCTTGCGTATCTGGCGGCCAAGATGAAGTATGAGTGATAACGGATCCCGCATCTCGCCGCGCGATTACGCGATTATCGCTGATGCCTATACGCGCATCACGGAAGCCGACGCAAACGCGCGTGAGTCGCTCTGTCATGAGTTTCGAAGTCAGCATCCGTCCTTGTGGGAGGATCTGCGACTCATGCTCGACGCCGATCCGTCGATCGCGATCGCCGCGGTGCGGGTCAATCACACCGAAGAGGACGCGGCTCTGGTCGGAACGAAACTCCGAGATTGGAATCTCATCGGGCTGGTTGGCAAGGGCGGATTCGGAACGGTGTACCTCGCGCGTAGGCAGGCCGAGCCTGATCGGGCCTATGCACTCAAGCTTCTGAATCGCGCGATGCAGACCGCGGAGGGCAGATCGCGATTTCGACACGAACTCGAGGCGCAGCGTGCCATGGATCACGCCTTCATCCCTCGTGTGGTTGATCGGGGGGAATCGGAGGACGGCCGTCCTTTCGTCGTGATGCCGTTTTACGCGGGACTTCCGGTCGTCACTTACTCCAGAAAGTTGCGAATTCCGGTTCGATCCCGCATTGAACTTTTTCTTCGAATCTGCGATGCAGTCGCGCATGCGCACCTGAAAGGTGTTATTCACCGTGATTTGAAGCCTGACAATGTGTTAGTCGCGGAAGGCCCGGACGGACCCATTCCGGCGATCATCGATTTCGGATTGGCGAAGGCTTTCGATGCGGATGATCCCGGTCGCACGAACATCACACTTGAAGGCCAAATGCTCGGAACGCCGGAATACAGGTCGCCCGAGCAGGCGGTTGATTCAAGAAGCGTCGATGCCCGCAGCGATCAATATTCGCTGGGTTGTATCTTGTACGAAATGCTGACCGGTCGCCCGCCGCTAACGACCGAGGAGATTCGAAGCCAGGGGCGGGCCGCCATGCATCGAATCATCGCGGAAAAAGAGCCGGTATCGCCCCATGCGCTGGCTGAGGATGTGCCGCCGGAAATCGGTTGGATCTGCATGCGATGTCTGGAAAAGGATCCCGAGCGTCGCTATCCGACGATGGATGCGCTGATCAAAGACCTTCGGGCCTTTCTCGGCGGGGAAGCGATCGAGGCTGCGCCGCCGACTCGCACCTATCGCGTCCGCAAGCTCGTTCGTAAACACCGTACTGCATTTCTTGGCATCGTTGCGACGCTGTGTGCGTTGATCATGGGCGGCGCCGCGAGCGTTGTGTTCGCCTTGCATGCGAACAGTCAACGCCAAAGGGCCGAGGAGATCAATCAGTTTATCCGTCGCATCTTCACGCAAGTTGATCCCGCGATGGTTCGGGGACGCGATCCCGAGCAGATGTTGTTGATGCTCGATGCCGCCGCTGAAGGCTGGGGCGTCGTCAATGACCCCCAGGTTGAACTTGAACTCAACGATGTGTTCGCTCAGGCGTACCACGCGGTCGGGAAGTTGGATCAGGCAAGCGTGTATATGGAACGAGCGATGAGTCTCGTCGAGGATCTTGAAGGGCCGGATTCGCGCCGCATGATTCAATTGCTTCGTGTGAAAGTTGATGTGCTGCGATCCCAGGCGATCCCGTCATCCGAAACCACGGATGAGTGGTATCGACTGATCGAGATTCACTATCCTGATGAGACCTTGGAGAGATTGGAGGAGGAGTTCAAAGTTGGAACCGAGCGCTACGGCAGCGCTTGGGGCGGGAGTTTCACAGAGATCTTCGATCTGTATGATCGAACGACCAGGCTGGTCGGGCCTCATCATCCGCTCGCATTGAAAATCAGATTTCAACTCGCGCTTCACGATGCGAACAACTGGAATCCCGCATGTCATCGGCAGATTCAAGAGGCGCGCGAGTATGCTGCCGGCGTTCTCGGGCCCGATCACCCGATGATCCACCTGACGATCAACAGCGAGTTGTGGGCGCTCGCAAACTCGCCGCTGAGCATCGACGAAAAGGTCGAGTTCTGCAGAAGACGCATCAAAGAATCGGAAATGTGTGTCGGACCGCTGAGCAGGGACATCATTTACGCATATTACAACATGGCATATCTCGAATGGGAAGCGGGGGAGTATGAAGCCGGAATCCGCAGCGCGACCGTCGCTCACAATCGCGCGACCCGTGCGCAGGGCACGAACAGCTCGATCGCAAACTGGATTGACAACATTCTCGCGTTGAACGCCGTTGACAGCGACAATATGGAGGCGCTCGCGCTCGCCGAAGTGCGTGTTCGAAACGGCCACAACAAGGGGCGCATGTGGCAACCGCTGATCAGAGGTTTGATCGGCAAACTCGTCAACAAGGGGATGCTCGAACACGCCGATGCATGGATTCGCGCCGCAGGCGGTGAAAGCTCCGAGTGGGAACAAACACTCCGCACCGAGTTCAATGTGCCTCGAGGCGCGCAGAACGCTCAACCCAGCAATTGACGCACGGTTTTGAGCAGTTCAGTCGGAGCGAACGGCTTTTGCAGGAACCGCTTGTGTTCCGGGAGTCGCCCGCCTCGAACCGAGGCGTCTTCCGTGTGCCCGCTGATGAACAGCACAGGAACCGGGCCGCGTAGCTTTTCAAACTGCGCGGCAAGTTCAGGGCCGGACATTCCCGGCATCACAACGTCGGTGACGAGCAAATTGCAGTTGATGCCGGACTTGAGCAACTCAAGCGCACCGTCACCGCTCGCCGCGCATGTTGTCGTGTAGCCCGCATTCTTCAGCAACTGTTCGAGCAAGCGACGCACCTGCGGATCATCTTCGACCAACAGTACCGGCTCGCCGGATCCGGATTCCAGCTTCGGCTTCGGCGCGGCGTTTGTCTCGCGCGGTGCATCGACGCGCGGGACGAACACGCGGAAGGTCGAGCCCTTTCCGAGTTCGCTCTCAACGGTGATGAAACCGCCGGCTTGCTGGACGAGTCCGTACACCGTCGAGAGTCCCAGGCCGATTCCCTTTCCGATCTCTTTGGTGGTGAAGAACGGCTCGAAGATGCTGGACTTTGTCTTGTCGTCCATGCCCACGCCGCTGTCGGCGACTTTGATTTCGATGTAGTCGCGCTCGTCGGCTTTGTCCGGCGGCTTTCTGCGAGTCGCGCCGACTTCGATGGTTACAGTGCCGCCTTCGGGCATCGCATCGCGCGCGTTGACCACCAGATTCATGACCACCTGTTTGATCGCGTTGTTGTCGGCGATGATGGGGCCGAGTTTGGGGTCGACACGAGTCAGGATCCGCACATGCTCGCCGAGCAGAGGCTGCAGCAGATTTTCGATCTCGACGAACTCGCGCGCGAGCGAAAGCGGCCCGACCTTCACGGGATGCCGTCTGCTCATCGTCAAAAGCGCACGAGTGATGCTCGCGGCGTGATCGGTCGCCGATCTGATCTGTTCAAGCCATTCATGCATGGCATCGCCGGGTTCGGCGCTTGCGAGTGCGAGTTCGGCGTAGCCGTGAATGGCCATCAGAATGTTGTTGAAGTTGTGCGCCATTCCGCCCGCGAACCGCCCGACCAATTCCATCTTTTGGATCTGGCGCAATTGGGATTCGAGGTCGGCCTGCTGCTTCATCTGCTCGCGAAGTCTTGCCGAGAGTTGTCGTTGATCCGCAAGACTCGATTCTTGCGATTGCAGGAGAATCAGGAGATCGCCGCGCGGATCGTGAGCGGGGAAGTCGCGGATCTCCAGTCCCAGCTTGCTCATCGATGCGAGGTTGGTGATCCACGGGCCGCCCGCAAACAGCAATTCGCCCGAATCCGCATCGGATGTTGAACGGATGAACTGGCCGCGCAGTTGGAAGTCCGGTCTGGCGACAAGCTGAATGAGGAAGATGTCATTGCATCGCTCTCGCAGATCATCGACGCCGGTGATGCCGACGGGACGGTCGATGGCGAAGACCTCCTCGTAGCGAACGCCGGGTGCGATCTGCGGGGCGAAATCACGCCAACGACCGCCGACGCTCGTAATCCGCCCGTCCTTGCCGACGGCGAAGAAAAACGGAAAGAGTTCGCGCATCAGCGCGATTTCAACATCCCGAGGAGTATCGCCCGAGTTCGGGCTCGATGTGGCTGTCAATGCGAGATCACCGCTGCGCGGGCTCCCAGCGAACATCAAAGACGTCATGCGGCTTGCCGCTTTCGGAACGTGTCCATGTGCTCGTGACCTTGAGATTGAAGCGATCGCCGAGGCCTCTCAAGATGCCTGCGACGAGCGGCGCGAGTCCTGCGCGCGTGGAGTAGTAATGCAAAGTGAGACTGTTGGATGTTTCGTTCGACACCGAGAAACTCGGCGGCACGAGATGGTTGTACGTCAGCTTGACGCGCGTGTGCATCTGGTCCAGGTTCTTCACGAACTCCGGAAATGTCTTGCCCACGCTGTTCAGCAACTCGCCATAGCCCGACACCGCGGTATACACCGTCCAGTAGTGGCCGAACTCTTCGAGAATCTTCTCGGCTTCGACTCCCAGTTCCGCACTCGCGGCGCCCACCAAGTCGTAGGTCGACTTGTCGGAGTATTGCTCCATCGAAATGAACGGTTCGTCCGGCAACCCGGCTCTGGATCGGATGCGATGCCAGGTGTCATCGCCGAACTTCGAACGCACCAAGCCTTCAACCGCTTTGTTGATCAGTCCGTACATCCGTTTGCGCTCCTGTAGCGAACAAATGATACCTCAATTGTCCTCTTTGCCCCCTATTGATTCGGTGAAATCCCCGTCAAAGGTTGAAGAATGCCCTGATTGTGCGGTGCGGTAACCATCGCGGCGAAAAAGCGCACGCCTACCATCACCCGAAGGAGCCTCGTTTGGCGCGTTTGGCGAGCGGAATATCGATCGATCGAACCGTGGAGCACGCCCGGACAGGGGGGGTGTTGCGGCCTTTGATCGAATCGACCAAACCGGGGATCACGCGCCTTGTCACGGTGACCTCACTGGTCGGTTTCGCGCTGGGTGCCGCGCCTTTCGCGCGATCGGCGACGGAACTCGCGATCATCGCGTTGTGGTGC
Source organism: Phycisphaerales bacterium (assembly GCA_046342165.1). Taxonomy (GTDB): domain Bacteria; phylum Planctomycetota; class Phycisphaerae; order Phycisphaerales; family UBA1924; genus JBEIUO01. The sequence continues at coordinate 6,474 of JBKDPX010000062.1, forward strand.
ACGGTGGGAACCGCGCTCAGCGCATCAGGTGCGAATGCGATCAATCAATACATCGAGCGAGATCGCGATGCGCTCATGGATCGCACGCGCAATCGTCCGCTGCCCTCAGGTCGACTGACGCCGCCGGCCGTGCTGTATACCGGTGTCGTGTTATCCGTGCTCGGAGTCGCGGTGTTGTGGCTCATGAACAACGCCGTCGCCGCGCTGATTTCGCTGGCGTGCGTGCTCGTGTATGTGTTCGTCTACACGCCGATGAAGCCCCGCACGACCTTCGCGACGCTCGTCGGCGCGATCCCGGGCGCATTGCCTCCCTTGATCGGTTGGGCCGCGGCGCATCCGGAAGCTCCACTCGCAAGCTTGCGCGAACTCGGCGGTTGGTCACTCTTCACGCTGATGTTCGTCTGGCAGATTCCGCACTTCCTCGCGATCGCGTGGATGTATCGCGATGACTACGCCAAAGGCGGATACAAGGTTCTTCCGGTCGTTCACGACGGCGAGCGCAAAACAGCGGCGACGATCGTCCGTTGGACGCTGTTGCTCGTGCCCGCGACGCTCGCGCCCGCGTGGGTGTTGCCCGTGAAACTCGGTTGGGTCTACGTTGCGATCGCAGGTGTGACGGCAGGCGTGTTCTGCACGCTCGCGTATCAGCTTGTGCAAGGGCGCACGCGTGAGCAGGCGCGCACGGTGTTCTTCTTCTCCATCGCGCATCTGCCGCTGATCATGGGCGCGATGGTGATCGAGACCGTGGTGCGCTCGATCCGCTCGATGTAATAAGTTATGATATGTCGGCGACGGACTTCGGAATCATCGAGGTGAGATTCTCGTTGCCGCGATCGGTGATGAGGATGTCATCCTCGACGCGAACGCCGATGCGTTCCGCAGGAAGATAGATGCCCGGTTCTATGGTGATGACCATGCCGGGCGTCAGCGGGCCGTCCGGGGTCGCGTCGTGCACTTCAAGTCCGAGTTGATGTCCGATGCCGTGTATGAATGAATCTTCGAGTCCGGCCTTGCGAAACACCGCGCGCGACGCCTCGTCGACATCGTGCATCCGCGCGCCGGGCTTGGCCGCTTCGATGGATGCCAGTTGCGCTTCGAGCACGAGCGAGTAGATCTCACGCTGACGCGCGGAGAACTTGCCGCCCACGGGATAGGTGCGTGTGACATCCGCGCAGTAGCCGCCGTACGCGGCCGCCGCATCGATGAGCAGCACATCTCCGCCGCGCAGGGTTTGATCGTTCGTGTTGTAGTGGAGGACGGTTGAGTTGATGCCGGCGCCGATGATCGGGTTGTATGCGTTGCCTGACGCGCCGGCTTTGAACCACGACGATTCCAGCGCGCGCTGGATGTCACGCTCGTTGGAGCCTTCGACGAACAGCGATTTCGCATCGGCGTAGGCGGCGGCGGTGATCTTCGCGGCATGTCGCATCAGATCGAGTTCGCGCGTGCTCTTGATGGCGCGCATCGACGGCACGAGATTCGAGCGATCTTCGATCGAACATCCGGGAACGCGCTCGGAGACCTTGCGGAATGTGGCAAGATCGGTCGAGACGGGGGCGTCAAAGACGGCGAAGGAGTGCAAGCACGCCAGACGCTTGCGAAGTCGCGCGGCTTGCGTCAGCGTGCGCGCAAGCAGATTGGTGCGCAGAATGGTTTCGAATCCGTGAGCGCTTTTGAGTTGCGTGGAGATCGGATCGCGAAGGCCGTCCCAGACTTCCGTCTCGGGTGCGAGCGGCTTGAGGAAGAGAATCGCGCGTCGTTTGGGGTCTTCGGCGTTGGGATCGAGGAGCAACGCCGCGCCGGGTTCGTCACTGATGCCCGTGAGATACGAGAAATGACTGTCGGCTTTGAATTTGCCGTGAAGTGAGGCGTTTGCGTCGCCCGCGAAGATGACGGCGACGGCGCCATCGAGTTCGAGCAGGAGTTTGGAGCGACGGGCGCGGTATTCGTTGATATCGATCATGGAATCACTCATGGTGTTGAATCGGGAACGGGTCTCATCAGGATACGCGAGGCGTTGAGGTGGCACTCCAGTTTGCCGATGGAGAAAACGCGCTCGTGTTGTTTGCGATCACGGATCGCGCGAACCGCGGGGGTGATCACGCGCGCGCCGAGATGATCACGCGTTGCGGAATCAATGCGCATCGCCAGCGAACGAAGCAGTTCGCCGATCGCGGCGGGGGGTTGAGCCCGCAAAAACTCGCGCGGAAACATGATCGCGTCGCCTTCGCGCGTGCCTGAGGATTCGAGCGCCGTCGCAATCGCGCGAATCGCGCCGGAATCCTCGCGACAACGCTCTGCCGCGGAACAGATGCGCGCGATCGCTCCGGGAGAGATCTGTTCGAGCAACGGAAGCAGTTCGTGTCGGACGCGGGCGCGAAGCAGGGTGGTGTCGCGATTGGTTGGATCGTCTCGCCATTCGATTCCTGCTTCACGATTGATCGCAAGCAGTTGGTCGGGATGCAGATCGAGCGCGGGTCGGATGAGTGCGATGCCGTGCGTGCGCGAGAGCGAGCGTTTGCGCGGCATTGCGCCGATGCCGCGAGTGCCGGCGCCACGGAGCAGTCTCATGAGCGAAGTTTCAGCCTGATCGCGCGCGTGGTGAGCGGTCGCGACAAAGCGCAATCCGTTGTGCGCGGCGATATCAACAAG